>JACQWX010000107.1 GCA_016209035.1 Elusimicrobiota bacterium
CCCCTTCCCGATCACCTCCGACGGAGATGGTCGTTGCTCAACTACGGCTGGTCGTGGTACAATCGGGACAGCGGGCAGGAAAAAGCTACGCTACTGCAAGGAGATTCACGCCATCCAACCGACTTTTGACGCTGTGGGAAAACGGGGTTCTACTTCTTCGCGCCGGGCTCGGACGGGCGGCCGTTGTCCTATAGCTACTTTCAGCGACTGTTTACGCTGGCGAAGAACCCGGCTGGGCTGTGCCACATCAGGCCTCATGATCTTCGCGGAACGTTCACGGTCCACAGGTCGCTGGTGGTCAAGACCTCCCGTCAACTCCAGATTGAGCTTGGCCACGGCGATGCCCGCTCGATCGACAGCTACCTGGCCAGAGTGAAATCCTTCAACCCACGGGACTCCATCTTCTACGTTGAGCCCAGCCCGGTGCAGCCCGCCCCCGATGCCGCCCCGCCTGCTCTCCCCTCGCCCCTGAGCGAGGGCCAGCGGCCTCCGACGCCTCCCCTGTTGCACTAATCTCTGGGTCGATCCGAGCCGTTGTTTTTGGCGAAACATGACACCCTCGCCTCGTCGTATTTCGGGTCGAAACCTGACACGAAACATGACACTTTCCGGAGGTTCTCCTGCATGGGGGAAAACGGGTCCAGGAAAAATTGTTATACTAGGACGGCAGTATCCCCTTTACGGTGCGATACCCAAGTGGTCCAAGGGGACGGTCTGCAAAACCGTTATTCACGGGTTCGAATCCCGTTCGCACCTTCCCGACAAGGGATTCCCCTCCGCCGTCCTTGATTGGTCCGCTTCTATCGGGTTTAATCTCCAGTGGGAGGGCGATCTCATGGCAAGGTTCTTGGGCGTGGTCCTCGTCGCGGGCGGCATCGCGGTGCTTACGGGCTGTGCGAGCTTCCCCCTTCACGAGGCGGTCCGGCAAGGACGGGTGCATGCCGTGAGGACGCTGCTGGACCAGGGAGCCGACGTCAACCAGAGGAACCCCATGGCGAAGGACCAGACGGCCCTCCATGGCGCCGCCGTCAACGGGCAGGTCGAGATGGTCCGCCTGCTCCTGGGCAAGGGCGCCGACGTGAACGCCGAGATGCATGGGATCGCTTGGGAAGGGGTGACTCCGCTGTTCCTGGCGGTCAAGTACGGTCAGCTCGACGCGGCGAGGTTCCTCATCGGGAGGGGAGCGGATGTCGACAAAGCCCTCGCCAACTGCCGCGAGCAATTCGGGGATAACCAGTGGAGGACGAACTGCGTCTCAACGCTGGGATTCCTCCGGGCCGAGAAAGCGGCTCCCCAGGCCCAGCCGGCGGCCGCCGCGCCCTTGGCGCCCGAGGGCAAGATGCCTGCCGCGGCCGACGTCGACGACCTGCCCGCGGCGGGGGCCAATCCCAATCCCAACGCGTACGCCATCGTCATCGGCATCGACGAGTATCGGCAGAAGCTTCCCCGAGCCGACTATGCCGCCGGCGACGCGAAGGTCGTGGCGGAGTACCTCACCCGGGTCTTGGGTTATCCCGAGGAGAATGTGGCGACCCTCATCAACGACCGCGCGTTGAAGAGCGACCTGGAGAAGTATCTCGATCGGTGGCTGCTGAACAACGCGGAGAAGGACAGCAGCGTCTTCATCTACTATTCCGGCCACGGCGCGCCCAATCCCAAGACCGGGGACGCCTTCCTCGTCCCTTATGACGGGGATCCCACCTTCATCATGGAGACCGGCTATCCCATCGGGAGGCTCTACGAGTCCCTGAGGAAGCTTCCGGCCAAGGAGGTCGTCGTCGTGCTCGATTCCTGCTTCTCTGGAGCCGGCGGAAGGAGCGTCATCGCCAAGGGAGCCAGGCCGCTGGTCATCGCCGCGGCGGCACCGGCCGCGGTCCCGCAGAACTTGACCGTGTTGTCGGCCGCTTCGGGCGACCAAACGAGCTCCACCTACGACGAGAAGAAGCACGGGCTCCTGACCTACTTTTTCCTCAAGGGGCTCAGAGGCGAGGCCGACCTGGACGGCGACGGGAAGACGGAGATCGGGGAACTCTTCGACTACCTCAAGCCCCGGGTGGAGAAGACGGCGCGCAAGGCGTACAACAACGAGCAGACGCCCCAGCTCGTGACGGCGGACAGGAAGAGGGTGCTCCTGAAGAAAGAGTAGGGTTCAAAGGGATCGAGGCGCCGAGCGTCAGTCCCGGTGGAAGTCGTGGTTCCAGCCGCCGCTGAACTCGATGGTCATGACCTTGCCGCCTTTGCCGCCGCGCCAGAAGCGCTCGGATTTCTCCTCGCCGTTCTCGATCCAGTTGATGGAGCCTTCGTCCTTGCGGGCGTCGTAGCGGACCTCGATCTCGGTGGCCTTGTCCTCGACGGGCCCCCACTCTCCGTCCTTCCAGAGCCGGCCCTGGTAGCGCATGGCGTCCTTGCCGGCGGCGGAGTCCCGCTTGAGCGTCACGATGCCGTCGATGTAGCCGGTCTTGACCTCCATCGACATCTCATAGGGGTCGTTCTTGAGAACCTTGAACGTGCCGTTGCCCTGCCTGCCCGGGCCGTCGATCTTGCCGCCGCTGCCTTCGGGACCCAAGGCCTTGAACCCGAGGTTGATGGGGGAAATCTCCTGCGCCTGCGCCATGGACTTGGGCGTGGGCCGCTTGCCTGCGCAGTGCGACCCGAAGACCCCGCAGGCGAAGCTCGGACCGCATCCGGGTTCGATGTCCGCATCAGGTTCCATGGCCGGGACGGAGCAGCGGATTGCGGCGGGCGGCCGGCCGAAGCCGGGGCGTGGGAATGTCTTGACGCCGTCCATGAGCCCCTGGACTTGTTCGAAGGGGAACCATGTCTCGGATGATGGAGCCGGCGCGGCGCGGCTGGACGCTGCGAGGAGGAGCGGAATCAATGCGGCCGAGAGGGCCTTCATCGAATTGATAAAGAATAGGGCGAAACCGGTCCCTTGGCCAGAGACCATGGTCCTATGGCATTGTAGGCCCTAGGACCTACAAGAAATGGGCCCTTATTGACTAAATTACCATTTGAATAGGTGTGAATATTAAAGCATTAATTACGGGTGTTCCGTCGGGGCTCCGTCGGAGGCCCTTGCATTTCTCGACGGAGGGCACTATACTATTGGCGACAGGGGAACAAGGGGTTATGTTCCAAGGAAGCCGGAATGAAAGCCTCGTCGGTCCTGATGGCGGCTCTCGAGCTCACCCTTGGCACATTTGTTGCCGTATCTCGCGCGTACGCTAGCATCCATCCGCTCGGCATAGAGGAATCCTTCCAAGGCGTCTTCCATCAGCTGTACGCTCCTGTCGAAGGCTTCAAGCACAAACAGCATCTGCCGCCGCAGGCGGATGTGCCCTATGGCCGGCTCCTCGAGGTGTCGGATGCGGTGCTTGAATTCTCTCCCAGGACCGCGCGGGACCTGGCGCACCTCAAGCCTCTGGTGGAGGCTGACCTGATCTCGTCCGACGGCTGGGAGGAGTTCAAGGAGTTCGAGGACGCTCTGGGCAGGAACCTGCGGAGGAAAGGGGTGTTCTTCTCGCCCGGCATGCGGCGCAAGATCTACGTGGTGGGAGCGGGCCTGATGTGGCATCAGGGGCAGCATGTCTACGACAGCCAGGCTCCGCACATCAAGTCCGCGGAGCGCGCCGGGGGCGCTCCCCTGGAAACCATCGAGGCCGAGAAGCGCGCTTGGGCCGCGGGGTGCGGGTTCTGGAACGCAGGCAACGCCATGAACCTCTCGATGGGCGGCAAACCCTATGCGGACGCCTTCTCCTGCGGCAAAGGGTTCCCTGCGGTCTATCACTGCAAGTACAATTCCACCGCGGAGTTGGTCATCATGACCACCTACAAGATGAAGCTCCTGTCCCGGCTCGCCGTGGAGGACGGGATGGAGGCCGCTTCCACGGGCGCGCCGGGGGGCGTGGCGCCGGACGTGGCGGCGGCCCAGGCCGGACTGGAGCTCGAACTCGCGGCCTACTGCGCCGAATTCGAGCGCGCGGTCAAAGGCAATCCCTTGAGCTTGGCGGGCCTCAAGCTCGAATGGAACGTAAGCCAGTGCATCGAGAAGGCCATCCAGGCGGTCAACGCCCCGGGCTGGAAGGCCTCCAAGGAGCTGTGCCCGGCCCGGGAGAAGTGGGGGACGGACGAGAAGCATGCCGGGCCGGAAATCGGCTTGTAAACAACTGACACCGAGCCATTTGGTATCATGTGCCGGACATGGGCCCCGAGGAGAAGAAGCCCAAGACCGGACGCACCGGCCCGGCCTGGGACCGGACCATCCTGCTCGCGGACGACGACGAGACCCTGCGCGTCATCATCAGGAAGGCCCTGCGGGACAAGTACCGTCTCCTGGACGCCGCGGACGGGGCGGAGGCCCTGCGCATGACCCAGCGCTATCTCCCGGACCTCGTCCTCCTCGACGTCAACATGCCGCAGCTGACCGGGGAGGAGGTCGCCAAGGAGATCCGGGCCAACCCGCGCACGCGGATGATCCCCATCATCATGCTGACGGTCAACGCCGAGCTCGCGCACAAGCTCCAGGGCTTCGAGAGCGGCGCCGACGACTACGTCATCAAGCCCTTCGACGCGACCGAGCTCAAGGCGCGCATCGAGGCGGTCCTTCGGCGCAACCAGGAGGCCCTCTCGGCGAGCCCCCTGACCATGCTCCCGGGCGGGGCCATGATCGAGCGGGAGACCAACGGCCGCATTCAGAACGGCGAGACCTTCGCCTTCATCTACATCGACATCGACCACTTCAAGTCCTTCAACGACGCGTACGGCTACGCCGAGGGCGACCGCGTCATCCGGTACGCCGCGCAGATCGTCTCCAAGGCGGTCTCCGCCCTGGGAGGCCCCCGGGACTTCGTCGGGCACGTGGGGGGGGACGATTTCGTGGTCATCGCCAGCCCCGCCAAGGCGGAGAAGCTCGCCGAGCGCATCGCCTCGCACTTCGACCAGAAAGCCCCGCTCTTCTACAATCCCGAGGACCGGCTCAGGGGCTATGTCGCGGCCAAGGACCGGCAGGGCCGCGAGGAGCGCTTCCCCATCATGTCCCTCTCAATCGCCATCGCCACGAACGAGAAGCGCAGCCTCGACCGATACGCCAAGGTCTCCGAGACCGTCTCCGAGATCAAGCGCTTCCTGAAGTCGCGTTCCATGGGCCGCGGGAGTTCCTGGCTGTTGGACCGCAGGCGTGACCGCTAGCCGGGGCTTCGTCGGGCTCCTCCTGACCCAGGCGCTCGGGACCTTCAACGACAACGCCTTCAAGGCCTTGGTGGCCCTGCTGGCGCTCACCACCCTGGCGCCCGAGCGTTCGCGTCTCCTGGTGGCCGCGGCGGGGGCCTGCTTCATCCTGCCCTTCATCTTCTTCTCGCCGCTGGCCGGGGAGCTCGCGGACCGGTGGCGCAAGAGGAGCCTCATCATCTGGCTCAAGGGCGTGGAGCTCGTCTTGATGGCGCTCAGCGCGGTGGTCCTCGCCAGCGGCAACATCCCCTTCCTGCTGGCGCTCCTCTTCCTGCTCGGCAGCCACAGCGCCTTCTTCGGCCCGGTCAAGCTCGCCATCCTGCCCGAGATCCTCGACGACAAAGACCTCTCGCAAGGCAACGGCCTCATGCAGATGTCGGCGTTCATCGGCATCCTCATGGGCACGGTCGCGGCGGGACTGCTCATCGAGCGCCTGCAGGGCAGGCTGGTCTGGGCGTCGCTCCTGTTCACGGCCGTGGCGGCCCTGGGGCTGCTCACGAGCTTCCTGGTCCCGGACCCCGAGCCCGCCAACGCGGGCCCGGTCCGCCTGAATCCCGTGGCTCAGACCCAGGAGAACCTCTCCGCGGTCCGCGCCATGCCCGGGGTGTGGCTCTGCACGGTCGGGGCCGCCTACTTCTGGTTCCTGGGCGCCATCTTCCAGATGAACGTGCTGGTCTACGGCAAGGAGCTCATGGCCGCCTCCCCGTCCACCTTGAGCCTCTTCCAGGTGGTGGTGGCTTTGGGGATCGGCCTCGGGAGCTACGCCGCCGGCAGGCTCTCCCGTGACACCGTCGAACTGGGCTTGGTGCCGCTGGGAGCAGCCGGGCTTTTCCTCTTTTCTACGGTCCTGGCCTTCTCGTTCCACTCGGGGCCGCTGACCCTGTGGGCCCTGTTCCTGCTCGGGGCGAGCGGCGGAGGCTTCGTCCTGCCTCTCCAGGCCTTCATCCAGGCCAGGAGCCCCAAAGAGACCCGCGGCCGCGTCATCGCGGTGGGCAACACCCTCTCTTTCAGCGCCATCCTCGTGGCGTCGGCGGCCTTGTGGGCCTTCCAGTCGGTCTTCAAGCTGCACGCAGGACAAGTGTTCCTTGTGACCGCGGCCATGACCCTGGCCGTGACGGTCTACGTCGTGAGCCTGCTGCCGGATTTCCTCCTGCGCCTGCTCGTCTATCCGCTCGCCAACCTGGTCTACCGCATCCAGGTGGAGGGCCGGGGCCATGTCCCTCTCAAGGGCGGCGCGCTCATGGTCTCCAACCATGTGTCCTTCATCGACGCGGTCCTCATCACGGCGGCCTCGCCGAGGCTGATCCGGTTCGTCCTGTTCCGCAGCTATTACGACCTGCCGGTGATCGGCTTGCTCTTCCGGGCCATGGGCTGCATCCCCATCTCGGACCGCGACGGCCCGAAGGCCCTCGTGCGCTCCTTCGAGGCGGCCAGGAATGCCCTCGCGGAAGGAGAGCTCCTGTGCATCTTCGGCGAGGGGGAGATCACGCGCCACGGCCAGATGCAGGGCTTCAAGAAGGGCTTGGAGCGCATCACCAGGGGCGTCGCGGCCCCCATCGTGCCCGTGCACCTCGACCGCATCTGGGGGAGCATCTTCAGCTTCGAGGGCGGCCGCGTGCTCCTCAAATGGCCGCGCCGCTTCCCGTATCCGGTCACGGTGAGCTTCGGCCCTCCCCTTCCAGGCGATGCCGGCGCCCACCGGGTCCGCCAGGCGGTCATGGAGCTGGGGAGCCTTGCCTTCCAGCACCGGCTCGCGGAGCGCGAGCCCCTGCCGCTCGAGTTCCTGCGGGAGGCCAAGCGCCATCCTTTCAGGCGCGCCATGGCGGATTCCACGGGCAAGAGGCTCAATTGCCTGTCTGCGCTCACCGGGGCGTGGCTCCTGGGCCGCGCCCTCGACCGGCGGGCGCAGCCCGCCGAATGCGTCGGCGTTCTGCTGCCGCCCACGGTCGCTGCCGCCTTGACGAACATCGGGCTATCGATGATGGGCCGCGTGCCGGTCAATCTCAACTACACCACCTCTCCTGAGGTGGTGCGAGTCTGCGTTGAAAGAGCCGCGATCAAGAGCATCGTTACCTCGAAGGTCTTCCTGCACAGGCTGGGATGGGACGGCGCCGCCTTCGGCGGCGCCGGAATGGTGTTTCTGGAGGACCTCGCGGCCAAGGTCCCAAAGGCTTGGGCCGGGCTTGCCGCGGCGGCGTTCCTCCTGCTGCCGAGGTTCCTCCTGGCGCGGACCTTCCTTTCCAGGAGCCGAGGCCCGCTGGAGCGCACCGCGACCGTCATCTTCACCAGCGGCTCGACCGGCGTGCCCAAGGGGGTGATGCTGACCCACGCGGGCATCCTGGCGAACATGGAGGCCTTGGGCCAGGTCTACCAGCTGGACGCCCACGACCGGCTCATGGGGGTCCTGCCGTTCTTCCACTCCTTCGGCTACACCGTGACGCTGTGGCTCCCGCTGGTGGCGGGATTCGGCGTGGTCTACCATCCCAACCCCCTCGACGCCAAGAAGGTGGGCGAGCTGGTCCGGGAGCACGGCGCGACATTCCTGCTCGGGACGCCGACCTTCCTGCAGACCTACCTGCGCCGGGTCGAGCCCGAGGACTTCAAGACCCTGCGCTACGTCGTGGTGGGGGCCGAGAAACTGCGCAAGGAGGCGGCCGAGGCCTTCCAGCAGAGGTTCGCCGTCCTGCCCCTCGAGGGCTACGGCTGCACCGAGCTCTCGCCCGTGGCTGCGGTCAACGTGCCCGACGCCCAGGCCCTGGGCTTGTGGCAGAAGGGCGCCAAGCCCGGGACCATCGGCCGGCCCCTGCCCGGCGTCCTGGTGGAGGTGGTCTCCCCCGAGACCGGAAGGCCCGTGCCCCCCGGCGAGCCGGGGCTTCTCTTGGTGAAAGGTCCCAATGTGATGAAGGGCTACTTGGGCGACCCGGCGAAGACGGCCGAATCCATGAAGGACGGCTTCTACGTCACCGGGGACATCGGCGCCGTGGACGACGACGGGTTCATCACCATCACGGATCGCTTGAGCCGGTTCAGCAAGATCGGCGGCGAGATGGTGCCCCACGTCCGCGTGGAGGACGCCCTGCACCGCGCCGCGGGCCGCGTGGACCAGACCTTCGTGGTCACGGCCGTGCCCGACGACAAGCGCGGCGAGCGCTTGGTCGTCCTGTGCAAGGATTTCGACGACTTGGGCGGCCTCTGGCAGGCGCTCAACGCCTCCGACCTCCCCAAGCTCTGGCTCCCCGCCAAGGACGGCTTCCACCGGGTCGCGGAGTTCCCTCTGCTCGGCTCGGGCAAGCTCGACCTGGCTAAGCTCAAGGCCGTGGCCTTGGAGCTGGCGAAGGACTAGGAGCCTGAGCAATTAGTCGGCGCGGAGGCGGTTATCCACCGACATATCTTAAGAGATGTTGGTGGATAACTTGGCGTGCGACGCATCCTGGTCCGCTCGGGTTGAGCCTTGCCCTTGAGCGGCCGTTCCTGCTGCCG
>JACQWX010000108.1 GCA_016209035.1 Elusimicrobiota bacterium
CCAGTACATGCGGGGGACCCAGTACGGCGATCGGGAATGGGGCAATCCGAAGGAGATCGCACGCAGGGACGCGGCCTACCGCGACTACGTGCTGACGCATTACGTGGTTCTCCCCAAAGAAGAGCTTGACGCCGGTTTGAGCCGCTCCGACGAGCTTTACGCGGACAAGCTCTGCCAGCCGTGGGTCATTAAGATGATCGGGACCATCCCGGGGCCGACTGACGCCGAGTGGGTCGTCAACAAGATCGCGCATGAGCGAGGGAAGCCCGACGCGATCGGCAGGTTCATCGGCGCCATCGCGCGGGCCGTGGCGGACGGCACAGCCGCCATCGTCAAGACCGTGGCCGCGCCATTCATCGGAGAGAGGCGTCCCCAGGGAGGAGGAAGCAGCCCCGGAATGGAACGGCCCGGATATCCTCCGGGAGGCCGCATACCTGACGAGACTTCCGGCAAGCCGTACCAGCAGCTGAGAGGCATAGCCAGCGAGACTGGCTCATGGGATTAGGAAACCTCCGCACGGTTCAGCTTCCGCAAATAGGCTAAAATAGCCGAGTCGGCGAATCGGCCTTCATCATGCCCGACCAAACGTCTGACCAGCCGCTCCACCTCCTCGCCCTCGAGGACGCGCTCAAGCTCGCGGGGATCTCCCCGTCCGACACGCTGGAGGAGCGCCTCAAGAAGGCCGGCGTCCAGCGCTTCGACGAGCTGATCCACGAACAGCCCAAGGACTGGCTGGCCAAGAACTTCCCGCCCGACGGCGGGGCCTACCCCGTCAACGTCGCCCGGCTCATGCGCAACATCCTTTGGCAGACCAAGGAGCGCGTCGCCGCCGGCGGGGCTCCCTTCAAGGACCTGCTCCGGACCTACTGGTACAAGTACGTCAAGCCCACCCTCGCCCGGGCGGATTTCCTCGCCGACAAGGCCCGGCCCCTCGTCCGTCCGCCAAAGGGCCGGATCGCCCGATTTCGCCGAAACAGCAGGCCGAGTCGGCTGATTTGGCCGACTCAAGCGCGTCTGCGGGAGATATCCGACAGGGACCTCGAACCTGCCGTTGGAACGGGCGGTTCGTGAGGCTCTGCGCCGCGGACCGAAGGGCTCTGCTGCGGCGCTTCGCGGGCTTCGCCCCCACGCATGTCTTGGCGAACGAGCCTGTCGGCCCGGGATTGGACCGGCTCCTGCGGAAGTCCGCTCCGGGCTGCATGTTCGAGACCGCTGAAGTCGAAGACCAAGAGACGCGGGCGCGGGGGGGCGCAACTGCGCATGGACGGCCTGTTGCGCGCCGGCCCCGAACTGGAACGGCTGCTGCCCGAGATCGCCGCCCGGGGCCACAGGCTCACCCTGTTCCGGATGGGCGTGGAGCACTTCTCTCCCGCGGAGAACGTCCGCTTCAACAAGGGCCTCTCCACGGAGCGGATCGACCGGGCCTTGGCGCTGGCCGCGCGCCTGCGCAAGGACCTGATTCCAGACCTCCTGACATACCGCAATCGGGCAGTGTCCGGTTTGTCGGGTTCCGAAAAGCGGACATATTAGCGTGAACACTTGGCATCGACGTAGAGCATCCAGTCCTCGACGAGAGGCTCGCTGGTTTGGACGAAAAAGCGGACATATTAGCGTGAACACCTGAGGGGTATGTCCCTCTTTTGCTCCGACGGAGAACCATTGCTATGTCAGGAGGTCTGGATTCGGAGGGCCTTCAGCGCGCCTCGACCACCTCGATGAAGGCGTGGCCGGCCGGCCGGCCGCGCTTCTCGGTCACCCGTACCGTCTGGCCGGCGGGGACGTCCACCAGGCTCTGGCGGATGCCGGTGGGCCAGGTCACGCGCACCAGGTCGGCCTTGTCGCGCTTGCCGAGGCCGAAGAGCAGGGGCGCGGGGGCCTGCGAGGAGCCGCCGTTGGCGCCGGTGAGCTCGCGCTCCACCCACAGTTCTCCGGCCTTGACCTCCACCTTGGCGCCGAACCCGTCCTTGCCGCTCCCCTGCCTCCCCTTGAGCTCCACGCCCACCCAGCGGTTCTTGTTCCCGACGTCGTTGCGCAGCACCGTGACCCTGACCCCGTCGCGGATGAGGAAGATGTCCGCATCGCCGTCCCCGTCGTAGTCGGCCAGGGCGAAGTTCCCGGCCGTGCCCTGCTCGGGCTCCGGGATCGGCAGGAGCGCGGCGGCGTCGTCAAAGCCTCCGTCCGCGCGGTTGCGCAGGAGGAGGAAGCCCCCGGCTCCCGTGCGGCAGGCCCCGCTGATGAGCAGGTCCAGCCAGCCGTCGTTGTCGAAATCCAGCGCCGCGGCATGCGTGCCGCCGCGGCCGAGGTCCGTTCGTCCAGGGCCGGCCTCCTGGTAGGGGCCGTAGCCCTTGCGGCCGAACAGCCGGTTCAAAGCGCAGCCCGTGGAGAGCGCGAACAGGTCGCGGTAGCGGTCGTTGTCGAAGTCCTCCGCCACCAGGCCCCGGGCTCCCCAGGCGGCGCCGAGTCCGTGCGCGCGCGAGTCCTCCTTGAAGCCCTTCGGGCGGTCGTTGAGGTAGGCCGCCACTCCGCCGTCCATGCCGGCGACCAGGATGTCCGCGTCGCGGTCATGGTCGAAATCGGAGACGAAGGCCGCGCCGTGGGCGCCCAGGCCGGTGATGCCGGCCCCGGCGCCGGCCTCGGTGAAGGTCCCGTTGCCGTTGTTCTTGAAAAGGAGGATTCCAGCGCTCTTCGCGCCGGCGAAGAACGGCACGACAAGGTCCAGAGCGCCGCTGCAGTCGAGGTCCGCGAACACCGCTCCAAGCGAGAGCCTCCCGCCCCCCAACCCGGCTTTCGCGGTCACGTCCGTGAAAGCGCCGTTCCCGTCGTTGTGGTAGAGCGCGCCGCCGCCCCGATTCGTCACGTAGAGGTCCACGCGCCCGTCGTTGTCGTAGTCGGCGGCCGCGGCCCCGAGGCCGAAGCCCGCGCCCGCGATGCCGGCGGTCTTGGTGGCGTCCCGGAAGGCGCCGTCTCCATTGTTGAGCAGAAGAAGGTCGGACGAGTCCTCCCGGCGACCCGATGCCCTGGCCACGTAGAGGTCCGGCCGGCCGTCGCCGTCCGCGTCGAAGAGCGCGAGCGCCCCGCCCGAGGGAAGACCCCGCTCCAATCCGGCCTTCTCGAAGGTCTGGACGAATCCCGGGAGCGCCTTGGCCGTGACGTCCGTGAAAGCGGGGGCTTTGCGTCCGCACCCGGCCAATGACGCGCCGACCGCCATGAACGCCAGGAGACCCGCCGGGAGCCTCATGGGGACTCCTTGATGACGATCCGGCGGTCGGCCCGGGCCGGGCCCAGGGCCTGCCGGACTCCGCTGGGCCAGCGCACCTCGATCGAGTCCGCTTGGGCGCGCTTTCCCAGGCCGAAATGGAGCAAACGGGGAAGGGTGTTCTGGAATCCCCCGCCCTGCGGGCCCATCTCAGCCGTCTGCCTGAGGTCTCCGGCGGCCACGGTGACCCTGGCTCCGATGCCGTCGCGGTTCGAGCGCACGCCCTCGAGCCGCACCTCGAGCCAATGATGGGACTTGGGGCAGTCGCCGGCGAAAAGGCGCGGTGCGTGGAAGCCTGACACCACCATGTCCAGGCATCCGTCCCGGTCGAGGTCCGCCCAGGCCCCGATCCTGGAATTGCCCGGGAAATCGAGGCCGCTCGTTTCGGAGATGTCGCGGTAGCGGCGCGAGGCGGGGTCCCAGCGCCACAGGACGTTGGCTTCCTCGTTGTAGAAGAGGAAGGGCCACCACCCGTTGGTCAGGAAGATGTCGTCGTAGCCCGAGTTGTCCGCGTCCAGGAAGGAGGCGTCCCATCCCCAGCCGGTCGGCGTCTCCTCGATCATGGAATCCGTGACATCCTGGAAGACGCCGTCGCCGAGGTTGCGGTAGAGGGCGTTGCGCTGGCGGTAGGCCGAGTCCACGGCCACGGAGCGGATGAGGGGGTGGGCCTCGGGGAAGAGATACGAGACCCGGGGACGATGGTAGCCGACGTAGGTCAGGTAGAAGTCCAGGCGGCCGTCGCGGTCGAAATCCGACACCGAGATCCCCATGCCGTTCCCCAAGCTGTCGATGCCGGCCTCCTTGGTGACGTCGCGGAAGGCGCCGTCGCGCATGTTGCGGTAGAGCATGGCCCGGCCGAAGTCGTTGGACACGAGGAGGTCCGGCCAGCCGTCGTCGTCGTAGTCGAAGGCGGCCGCCTGGAGCGCCCAGCCGGTGTCGGCCAGCCCGGCCTTGACCGTGACATCCTCGAAGCGGCCGCCTTGCTGGCGGTAGAGGCGGTTGGGCAGGCCGTTCTTGGCGTCGCCCAAGGCCGGCTCGCTGGACTTGAACTGCATGTCTCCGTACTCGGCCAGGAAGAGGTCGAGCTTCCCGTCACGGTCGAAGTCGAGCCAGACCGCGGAGGAGGTCTGCGCCGGCCCGGTCGAGAGCCCGACGCTCGCGGTGACGTCGCGGAACCGCCCCCGTTCGTTGCGCAACAGCCGGTCGGCGCCCTTGCGGTCGTGCAGGACCGCGAGGTCCGGCCATCCGTCGTTGTCGTAGTCCGCGGAGCTCGCTCCGGCCCGGCAGAAGACGCCCGAGAGACCCGCGCGAGAGACGGCGTCCTCGAACCTGAACGAGCCCCTGTTCCTGTAGATGCTGGTTTGGTCCGAGGCGCAGAAGAAGACGTCCGCCAAGCCATCGTTGTCGTAGTCGAACACGGCCATCCCGCCGCGGGACTTCTCGATCGGATTTCCTCTAACCTGGACGCGCTCGGCCAGCCTCAAACCGGACTTGGCCGCCGGGATCTCCCGGAACAGCTTGGGCTGCGCGGGCTCAGCCGGGCCGGCCGCAAAAGGGCCGTCCCAGACCTCGCCGTCTTGCGCCAGCGACGCCGCGGCCATGGCCGAGACGACCTCCACCAGTTCTTCGGCGGCGTAGGGGCTCAAAGGGGCGAGCGGGGCGGCCTCGGCGCCTCCTCTCGCCCGGTCGAGCTCTTCTGAAAAGATCCGCCAAGGGCCCCTCGAAAACCGGATGAGCCCGGCGGTCTCGCGGGGGCATCTCGCCGGAGCGCGGCCCTTGGGGAAGAAGAGTATCTCGCCGTCTTTCGACCGATGCGGGTAAGCGCGCTCGACGGCCTCCGCCATGGCCGCTCCGGTGACCCAGAGGTCCTGCTTGCGCATCGACTTCGAGGCCGACCTCCACAACCGCAGGCCGTGGCGCTCGAAAAGGCGGGGCCAAAGGGCGGCGATGTCGCGGGCCTGAGCATGGCTAGGCCAGGACCACTCGGTTCCCCGTCCCTCCCCGCGCGCGCGGCTCTGCGTCAAGGCGTACCGGCGGCCAAGCCGCCATTCCATGCCGGCCGGGTCGTCCTCGAACTCCAGGCCGGGGAGCCGCTCGCCGTAGAGCAGGGACGCCCGTTGAGCGGAGGGCAGGCGCCGGAAAGCCAGCCCGTAGATGGCCAAGAAGCGCGCCATCTGCTCGCAGTCCCAGGATGTCATCCTATCCACCAGCGCCTCCGGCGTTCCCACGCGTTTGAGGAAGCCCCGGGCTTTCCCGGCCCCGCCGGCATAGGCCATGACATCCTGGTGCGTGATGGGCAGAGGCGTGAGGTCCATGGTCCATACCCGGGTCAGTCTCTGCTCGTCGTCGTATTCGGGGTCGAGCCTCACCAGCCCGCGGTAGGACCACTCCATGAAACTCTGAAGGTCGGCGGGCCCGGAGCCAGCTTGCGCGGGCGCGACCATCTCAAGGTCGGCCGACATCTCCGCGGCCAGCTGCCTGACGGCCGCGTCTTCCTCCCTGCCGAGGCAAGACGCCAGGAGCCAGCCCCCCCAGGCCGCTCCCAGCGCGAGCAAGACGACCCCGGCTCTCCGGAAGATTAACATGCGCAATATTGTATCATGCTCACGGAGCCGGGATGCTCCCTGGAGGGCTCATGAACGCGCATTCGCGCTGGACGGTCCTTATAGTAGCCGCCGCCGTCGTGGCCGCTTGCCTGCCGCTCCGCGCATCGGAGCCCGGCCGCCTGAAGGCGGCCTGCGGCCTCCTGACGCAAGGGGACGCCAAGGGCGCGATCGGCGTCCTCGACGAGGTCCTGCGGCTCGACCCCCGATACGCGGATGCCTACCTGCACCGCGCCTTGGCCCGCGACATCCTCGGAGACCGCGCCGGCGCGTCGAGCGACTTCGCCGAGTCCCTCAAGAGCGCCCCCGGGGAAGCCCCCGTGCCCGCGGTTGACCGCCTGTGCGATCCGAGCCTCTCATCCCGGACGCGCAAGCTCCAGGAAAACAGGGAGCTGGGCCGGGCCGCGAAGGACAAGGGGATCGCCTTGTTCCTCGCGGGCAAGCGCAAGGAGGCCCTCAAGCTGTTCGACAAGGCGGTCTCGCGCGATCCAGGGGACCCCGGGACCTATCAAAGCCGGGCCGTGGTCCGCGAGGTTTCCGGGAACGCCAAGGGAGCCATCGAGGACTACGCGAAGGCCTGCAGGCTCTCCGAAAGCGACTCGGACTCCCTGGCCGGCATGCTCGTGACGCTCTCGGCGCTGCGGGAACGCGCGGCCGACCCCCAGGGAGCCGCCGCGGACCTGGAGCGCGCCGTGAAGGTCGCTCCCGCCGCCTGGC
Source organism: Elusimicrobiota bacterium (assembly GCA_016209035.1). Classification (GTDB taxonomy): domain Bacteria; phylum Elusimicrobiota; class Elusimicrobia; order UBA1565; family UBA9628; genus JACQWX01. Next base: position 6,577 of record JACQWX010000108.1, read on the forward strand.
CCGGACGGGAATCCGCGGGCCTCCGCCTGAAAGCTCTCAGGGACGCGGTCGAGGCCGGAGGCCGAGCGTCCCGGCCGCCGTCTGGAGAGGCGTTGGCCGGCAGGGACGCGCTCTCGGCTTCAGCGGCCCAGCCGCCCCCTGCTCCGGCGGCTCCCGAGCAGCCCAAGACGCCGAGCCCGCCTCAGGCCGTTCCCATACCGCCGCCCGCCGCCGCCCCTGCGCCCCCTTCCAATCTCTCACAGGAAGGGACAGCCCCGTCCCGGCCTGACGGCCGGGACGGGACGACCGCGCCCGTCAAGGCCGAGACGCGGCAAGACTCCGTGGAAGAGCAAGACTCCATGGGAGAGGCGGAGATGAAGAGATCGGTAGCCCTCTTGAGCTCCTACCAGGAAGCCCTGACCCTCCTGCGCAAAGGCCGGGCCCGGGAGGCCATCGCCATGTTCAAGGCGCTCGCCGAGCGCACGGACAAGGAGTACTTCGAGTACCCGGCCCTCCGCTACGAGATCATCAGCCTCCTGGGCATCGCCCACCTGCGCGCCGGCGACCGTTCGGTCTGCCAGCGGCTCAAGCGCGATCCCTCCTGCCTGTTCCCGCGCAACCTGCAGGATCTGCGCGTGGAGCCCAAGGACGCCGAGGCGGCCATCCGGTATTTCGAGCAGGTCCTGAGCTGGAAGCCGGCGGACCTGCAGGTCCAGTGGCTGCTGAACCTGGCCTACATCGGCGCCGGCCGCCACCCCGGGGGGGCGCCGAAGAAGTGGCTCATCCCGCCCGAGGCGTTCGGCTCGACGACCAACTTCAAGCGCTTCACCGACGCTGCCCCGCGGCTCGGGCTCGACTTTCCCAGCCACGCCGGAGGCTCCATCATGGAGGATTTCGACGGGGACGGGCTCCTCGACATCATGGCCTCCTCCTGCGACCTCGGGGAGTCTCTGCGCTACTTCCACAACAAGGGAGACGGCGGCTTCGCGGAATGGACCAAGAAGGCGGGGCTCGAAGGCGTCACCGGGGCCATGCACATCTCCCAAGCCGACTACGACAACGACGGCCGTACCGACGTGATGGCCCGCGTCGAGAACTACGAGGAGGGCCGCGGGTCGGACACCCGCGGCCTCGTCCTCCTCAGGAACAAGGGCGACGGGACCTTTGAGGACGCGACGGCGAAGGCCGGCCTCTCCGGCGTCTTCCCGGGCTGGGCGGTCGTGTGGGGAGACTACAACAACGACGGCTGGCTGGACTTCTACATCGGCAACGACGACATACCCAAGTTCCCGACGGCGCTCTACCGCGCCGACGGAAAAGGAGGCTTCGTCAACGCCACCCAGGAGGCGCGGGTGGCGGTGTCCTCAACCGTCCGGGGCGCCAACTGGGGAGACTACGACAACGACGGCCGCCTCGACCTCTACGTCTCGGTGCAGAACGCCGACAATGTCCTCTACCGGAACATGGGCCCGGACCGGGAAGGCAAGTGGCGCTTCGAGGACGCCACGGCCCGCGCCGGGGTCGCCAAGCCCTGGGTCGCCTTCGTCCCCTGGTTCTGGGACTACGACAACGACGGCTGGGATGACCTCCTGGTGATGGACTTCCCCGGCAGGTCCGCCACGGAGCTGGCCGCGGCGGACCATCTCGGCGTGGACTACGATGCGAGCCACCCCGTGCTCTACCGCAACCGCGGCGACGGCGCCTTCGAGGACGTGTCGAGGGCGGCGGGGATCACCCGCTCCATTCCCGCGATGGGCGCCAACTTCGGCGACTTCGACGGCGACGGCTGGCTGGACTTCTACACCGGCACCGGAGACCCGGACGTGCGCGACTTCGTGCCCAACCTCGCATTCCGCAATGTCGACGGCAAGACATTCGAGGACGTCACGGTCGCGGGCGGCTTCGGGCTTCTGCACAAGGGGCACGGCATCTCCTTCGGCGACGTCGACGGGGACGGCGACCAGGACGTCTTCGCGGAGATGGGCGGGCACTACTGGGGCGACTGGGGGCGCAATGCCCTCTTCATGAACCCGGGCTTCGGGAACCGCTGGGTGACGCTGAGCCTGGAGGGGACCCGCTCGAACCGGTCCGCGATCGGCGCCCGCATCAAGGTCGTCGCCGACACCCCGCGGGGCCCGCGGAGCATCCACCGTACCGTCACGACCGGAGGCTCCTTCGGCGCCAATCCGCTGCGCCAAAACATCGGCCTGGGCCTGGCCACGGCGATCAGGTCCATCGAGATCCGCTGGCCCGCGGGGGGCGAGGTCCAAAGGTTCGAGAACCCGCCCTTGGACGGCTTCCTCAGCGTCAAGGAAGGGACCCAGGGCTTCCGGGTCGCGCCCAAGAAAGCCGTCCCCATCAGGACGGACTAGTCCTCCGACCGGCATGGGAAGGGGCCCGTCCGTTCTTCTGGCGGGACTCCTGGCTTGCCTGGCGTCGGGCGCATGCGGCCCCTCTCCCGAGGCGGACCGCGCCGCCGGACGCCAACTCCTTTCCCGATGGCGTCCGCGACGCTCGGTCTCCGACCTCGACCGCGGCGCCGTAGGGGGACCTCTGCCCCCGGCCGCGGTCTGGGGATTCACCGAAACGGCGCTCCCCGCCGGCATAGCCTGGCGCCACCGGCTCGCGACCCCGGAACTCCGCAACATCGTCGACGGGGTGGGCGCCGGCGCGGCGTTCGCCGACCTCGACGCTGACGGCTGGCTGGACCTCATCCTCCTGGGAGGGCCTCGCTCCCCGGAGCCGGGCGTCTCGCCCAAGGACCATGCCGGCCTGGCCGTCTACAAGAACCTCCGGAACGGGTTGTTCGAGGACGTCACGGCCCGCACCGGCATCCCTCCCGGGAGCACGGCCGTGGCCGTGGCGGCGGGGGATGTCGACGGCGACGGTCTTCGCGACGTCTATCTCGTGGACCGCGGCCCCAACCGGCTCTACCGGAACAAGGGAGGCTTCGTCTTCGAGGACGTCACGAAGAAGGCCGGGGTCGGCGACGCCCGGTTCGGCATCGGCGCCGTCTTCTTCGACATGGACGGAGACGGCGACCTGGACCTCTTCGTCGCCAACTACCTGGAGTACGACCCGGGGGAGCGCTCATTCTACGCTCCCGACGCCTACCCCGGGCCCGCCGCGTACAAGGCCGAGGCCTCCGTCCTGTACCGCAACCGCGGGGACGGCGTCTTCGAGGACGTCTCTGCCGCCTCCGGCGTCGGAGCCGCCGAAGGACGCGCCATGAGCGTGGCGGCCTTCGACGCCGACGCCGACGGCCGGACCGACGTCTTCGTCGCCAACGACGTGACCGAGAACTTCCTCTGGATGAACCGCGGCGGGGGGCGCTTCGTGGAGGCGGGCGGCCTGGCCGGGGTCGCCTATGGTGAGCAGGGGGAGCGCACCTCCGCCATGGCGGCCGACGTGGGCGACGTGGACGGCGACGGCCGCCCCGACCTCGCGGTCTCGGACAACGCCTACGGCACGCTCTACCGGTCTACCGCGCCGGGCCGGTTCCGGGACATCGCCCGCCGTTCCGGGGTCTCCGCGGTCTGCGCCCAGCACGTCAGCTGGGGCCAGAACCTCATCGACTACGACAACGACGGGACCCTCGACCTTTTCATCGCGCAGGCGGACCTCCAGCATCTCAACGGCTGGGAGCCCTTGCTGCTCAAGAACGACGGCCGGGCGCGCTTCACCGACGTCTCGGCCGAGGGGGGCCCGCCGTTCTCCCGGCGCCTCGTGGCCAGGAGCTCCATCGTGGGCGACTACGACAACGACGGCGACGAGGACATTCTCGTCACGGTCCTCGGAGACTTGCCGGTCCTGTTGAGGAACGACAACCCCCCGAAGAACTCCTGGATCACGCTGGACCTCGTGGGAGCCAAGGCCCGCGATCCTTTCGGCGCGAGGGTCGAAGTCGAGGCCGGCGGACGGCGCTGGGCCGCCGAGTGCCGAGACCGCACGGCCTACCTCGGCCAGAGCGACCCGCGCCTGCATTTCGGCCTGGGGCCCGGCGTGCGCAAGGCCGACCGCATCCTCGTGACCTGGCCCGGCGGCGGGACGCTGACCTTGGATGACGTCCCGGCCCGGCAGATCCTGGCCATCCGGCAAGACGATCAGCCCGCGGCGTCGCGATGAGCCGTTTTCTCCCATGAGTCGGCGGCCTCCTATCCTGTTCGGAGCCTTGCTCCTCTTCCTCCTGACCTTCTCCGCGTACATCCCGGCCATCCGCGCGCGATTCATCTGGGATGACGATTACTACGCCGGGAACCAGCTTCTGGAGCGACCCGACGCGCTGCGCCTGATCTGGACGCTGGACGCCGCTCCCTGGGCGTATTATCGCGACGTGCCCATGGTCTACACCACCTTCTGGCTGGAGCGGCGGCTCTGGGGTGCGCGGCCGATGGGATATCACGTCGACAACGTCATCCTGCACATGATGAACGCCGTCTTGGTCTGGCTGTTGCTCGGGAGGTTGGGCATGCGCGGAGCCTGGATGGCGGGCGCGGTATTCGCGCTGCATCCCGTCCACGTCGAGTCAGTGGCCTGGATCGCGGAACGCAAGAACGTGCTGTCCGGGCTATTCTTCCTGCTGGCGTTCGGCGCCTATCTTCGTTTCGAGGAAGGCGAGGGGCGGCGGTGGTACTGGGGGTCCTTAAGCCTGTTCCTGCTCGCGCTCCTCAGCAAGGCCGTCACATGCGCCCTGCCGGCGGCATTGCTGCTGGTCCGCTGGCAGCGAGGCCTGAAAACAGGCTGGAGAGAAGCGCGGGACCTGATCCCCTTCTTCGCGCTCGCCTTCGCGCTGGGCCTTTTCACGGTCTGGGTGGAGACGAACAACCTCGGCCCGGATGCCCGAAGAGCCGGATGCGACTTGTCCCTCTCCCAGCATCTCCTTTTGGCGGGGCGCGCCCTTTGGTTCTACCCCATGAAACTCGCATGGCCCATCGACCTTTCCTTCAGCTATGAGCGCTGGGCTCTGGACGCGCGGGATTGGGCTCAATGGCTCTGGCCCGCGGCGGCGCTCGCAGGAGGCGCGTGGGTATGGCTGGCCCGGGGGCTTTGGGGGCGAGGCTTGGCGGCGGCGATCGGATTCTACCTGATGACGATCGCGCCCATGCTCGGTTTCTTCAGGATCCTCACCTTCCGCTTCACCTTCGTGGCCGATCATTACCAATACCTTGCCAGCATAGGATGGATAGCGGCCGCGGTCGGCGGCGCGGCGAGGCTCTTTGGCGCCGGCCTCGGCGCGGCCTTGTCCGTCGTCGTGCTCTTGGCGCTCGGCGCCGCGACCTGGAGGCAGGGGGGCGTTTACCGGGATGACGCGACGCTGTGGGAGGATGTCTTGGCGAAGAATCCCGCATCTTTCCTCGCGCACACCAATCTGGGGCATGCCTTGGCCGAACAAGGTCGGCTGGACGAGGCGATCCGGCATTACCGCCTGGCCCTCCAGGCGCGGCCGGACGCGGCATCCGCGCGGAACAACCTGGGGGTCGCCTTGGCCGGGCAGGGCAGGATCGAGGAGGCCTTGCGCCAATACGAGCTGGCGCTCCTGGCCCAGCCCGACTTCGCCGAGGCCCATAGCAACCTGGGAAGCGCCTTGGCGCGGCAAGGCAGGATGGACGAGGCGGTCCGCCATTACGGACTGGCGCTCCAGGCGCAGCCGTACTGCGCCTCGGCGCACAACAACCTCGCCCTGGCCCTGGCCGGGCAAGGCAGGCTCGACGATGCGGTCCGGCACTACGATCTGGCCCTGCAGGCGCGGCCTGATTTCGCCGAGGCCCACAGCAACCTGGGGGGCGCCTTGGCCAGGCAAGGCAGGCTCGACGATGCGGTCCGGCATTACGAGCTGGCCCTGCAGGCGCGGCCTGACTTCGCCGAAGCCCACAACAACCTGGGGGCGGCCTTGGCCAAGCAGGGCAGGATGGATGAGGCGATCCGGCATTACGGCCTGGCCCTCAAGGCGCAGCCGGACTTCGCGTTAGCCCATGAGAACCTGGGGCTCGCCTTGGCCGGGCGAGGCCTCCTGCCCGCACGCCGATCCCCCCGGGTCAAGGCGCGGGAGAAGCGTCGAGCGCGAGGATCGCGAGGCAGGTAGTCTGCGCGTCGGAGGCTCCTAGGGGCCGGCGGTCCTTGCCGTAGTCGGGCGCCACCCCGCCCGAGGAGCCCTGTTGACGGACGAGCTGGCGCATGATCTCCCGGCGCATGGGGAGGTCCTGGCGGAGCCTGGCCGCGGCAAGCAGGGCCAGGGCCAGATTGCGGCTGCTGTATGCCTGGGCGAAGAAGGCCGGCTGGTCGAGGAAGCCCTTGCCGTCCCACATCCTCATGGCCCGGTGGAAGCGCGAGGACGCGAGAGCCGGGTCGGTCTTGCTTTCCGCCAGGGCCTCCAGCAGCAGGAGGTCCGCGCGTTCGTTCCAGCGTTCGATCTTCCGCGACGTCCGGCGTTCGGTCCGGATTCGACGCCCTCCGAGGGATGAAAGCGTCACCAGCTCCGTCTCATGGAACGGCAGAAGCTTGCCGCCCGCATCGAGGGCGGACTCGATGAGCCCCGGCCTGGGGGCCTTGAACCCCGCCAGGGAGGCCCGTATCCTGCGGGCGATGTCGGGCTTGTTCCGGGCCAGGACCCTTGCCGCCAGGTCGTTGTCGGGATAGAGCCAGAATTCCCCGCCTCGCGCAGAGGAGCGGACGAGGCCGGCCTGGGGGTCGAAAAGGCTCTCGACGAACCGCTCCGCCTCGGTCGCCGAGGGCCCGGCCGCCCCTTCCAGGGGCCCGGCCCCTGCCAGGGCGCAGGCCAAGGCGGCTGCGAGTCTCATGCCCATGATGGTATGAAATGTCGCGGCCGTCTGTCCCGGGCGGCATTTTGATATCATTGGGTCGTGAACCCAAGGCGCGCGACGGCTTGCGCCTTTCTTGGGCTGGCGGCGGTCGCAAGCGCCCTGACCGCCGGGCAGTCCGAAGCGTCGTCCAAGGATGACGCGGTCGAGGCCGGAGGCCGAGCGTCCCGGCCGCCGTCTGGAGAGGCGTTGGCCGGCAGGGACGCGGTCGAGGCCGGAGGCCGAGCGTCCCGGCCGCCCTCGGGGAAGGGGTTGGCGGCCGGTGACGCGTCCCCCAGGCCGGACACGGGCGTCTTGATCATCAAGAAGGACCAGCCCGGACCTGAGCGTACGGTCAGGCTCAAGACCACGGACGGCTGGTGGATCGTCATGACCTACAGGCCGCCCCGCAAGGGCTCCCCGGTGGCGGTCCTCGTGCACGGCTTCGGCACGAACCGCAGGGACTGGGCGGGCCTGGCCGCGGACCTGGCCCGGAAGGGCTGGGGCACGCTGGCCTTGGACCTCCGGGGCCATGGCGACAGCCGCATGGGACCGTCGGGGCCGGTGGATTTCGCCTCGATCGATGGAGGCGGGGCTTGGCTGGACGCGGCCAAGGACGTCGAGGCCGCTCTGGGCTACGTGCGCGGCCAGAGGATCGCGACGCGGCGGCTCTGCCTCGTCGGCGCCTCGATCGGCGCGAACCTGGTTTCTCGGGCCGCGGCCGCCGACCCCGGACTGGGCTGCGCGGTCCTCCTCTCGCCGAGGCGGGACTTCCAAGGCGTCCCCCTGGCATCACCCCGCCCCGGGCTTAGGGCCCTCGCGGCGGCTTCGCGGGCCGACCCGCACTCTTACGAGGCCCTCGAGAGCCTGGCGGCCCGGCGGCCCGGCATCGAGACTCTCGATGCCGCGAGGGGGCACGGCGCGGCGATGTTCCAGGACCGCGACTTCTACCGGGACCTGCTGCGCTGGCTTGACAACGCGGCGAGGCCATGAAGGTCGGCCTCATCTATCCCCCGGCGGACCGGCGCCACGAGGAGTGCTTCCCCATGCCGAGCATCTCCATCGCGGTTCTGGCCGACCACTTGAGGAACCGCGGGCACGAGGCACGCATCTACGATTTCGACATCCCGTTCCAGCGGAGGGTGAGGTGGGCGCGTCGGGACGTCGATTTCGGCGTCTTGACCGACCGGCGCCGCGTGCTGGACTTCATCCAGGGGCGCCCGGCCGGGCGCAAGGACGCCGCGCTGCGCCGGGTCTCGGAGCTCATCCTCGGCGCCGTGCGGCCGGAGCGCTGCGCCCTCTACGGCATCACGCTCGTGGACATGATGAGGAACAGGTTCGTCCTGCACTCGGCCGCGCTCATCGCCCATGCGCTTAAAGTGCGCTTCGGCGCGCCGGTGGTGCTTGGCTACCAGGGCATCCCGCAGGAGTCCTACCGAGAAATCCTCGAGCAGTACCCTGTCTTCGACTACGCGGTCTGGTGCCTCGGCGAGGCGCCGCTCGACCGTCTCATCGAGCGCCTGTCGGGCAAGGGCGGGCCTTTGCTCCAGACCCTGGCCAGGGAGTCCGGGGGAGTGGCCGCCTCCCTCGGGGAGCTGCCCTTCGTCCCTTGCGGCGGCTCGGACTACGAAGGCTACCCCCTCGACCTCTACCGGGTCTCCCGGGACAGGTTGGAGGGGGCTTACGGCTTTCCCGCGGCCCTGGTCAAGCTGCGCGGCCTGGAGTCGGGGAGGCCGGACCAACTCGTCGTCATGCACCGTTTCGAGACGACCTGCAAGGGGACCTGCGCCTTCTGCGCCAACGACGCCGCAAGTCCCTCGAACCGGGCGGACGGCGCCCGGATCGCCGCGGACCTGGCCAAGCTCTCGGAGCGCGGGGTCACGGGGATATACTTCACCAACGCCAACTTCAACGACGACTACCGGCATGCCGAGGAGCTCTGCGACCTGATGATCCGGCAGGGGTTGGGGCTGCAGTGGAGCGACTGCGCGAACTTCCGGGCTCTTGACGAGAGGCTCCTGGACAAGATGCGCCGCGCCGGAGCGGTCCGCCTGGCCTTCGGCATGGAGACCGCCAGCCCCAGGTTGCTTCGATTCATCAGGAAAGCCGCGACGCGCTCCAAGATCGAGCGGTGCCTGCGGCATTCGCACGAGCTGGGCATCTGGAACCACGTCGAGTTGATCGGCGGGCTCCCCACCGAGACCGACGAGGACCTCGCGCGCACCTGCGGGTTCATCCGCGAACTCTCGGACGTCGTGGACCAATACACGGTGAGCCCGTTCACCCTGTACCGGCAATCGCCGTTCTTCAAGGAGGCCGGGCTCTTCGGCCTCAGGCTGCGCCCGGGGAACGCGGTTGAGACCTGGGGATGCTCCTTCGCGGACCGGAGGGCCTGCGAGGGCTCCGAGAGGTTCGACGAAACGGGCGGGCCGGCCTGGCCGGAGAAGATGGCGCAGATCCGCAGGTCCTCGCGGACCCTGGCCAAGGCCATCCAGGACACGGCGCCTTTCGGAGCGATGAACCGGGACCACACCCACCTCTTGATGCACCTCTACAGGGTCCTGGGGCATTCCCGGAAAGGCCTGATCCGCAGGATATTCCGGACGGTCACGAGAAAGTTCAAGCCGTACCACATGGACCATTTCCCGGGAGTCGTCGATCTGCTGGCCGGAGTCTGATGGATGCCATCGAAGCGCGGCTCAAGGCTTTGCTGGCGAGGGCCGAGGACTGCCTGGCCCGCGGCGCGGCCAGCGGCGCCGCGCAGGCCCGCGCCTGCCTCGAGACCCTGGACCGCGCTCTCCTGGCCGGCCTGTGGAGGGCGGAGTTGGCGGGAGGCCCGGGCTCCTTCATGGATTGGCTGTTCTACCGGAAGGGGCTCGCGCGTCGCTTGAAGGCCGGGGGCGTGAGGGCCGACGAGGACCTGCTCCGGGCCGTGCATGGCGGCGCCGGGAGCCCCAGGCTCATCCTGCTCGTGACCCATGCCTGCCAGCTGCGCTGCGACTACTGCCGGGTACGCAGGTACCCGGCCCGCATGACGCCGCAGGTGGCCGACGCCGGGGTGAGGTGGCTGCTGGGGAGCCTGCGCTCCGAGGTGGAGCTCCAGTTCTTCGGCGGCGAGCCTCTGCTCGCCCTCGATATCGTGCGGCGGGCGACCCTGCTGGCCGAGTCCCTGGCCTCGGGCCGGGCCAAGCGCGTGCGCTTCCTCCTCACCACGAACGGGCTCTCCCTCTCGGACAAGGCCCTGCAGTTCTTCCGCGACCACGGTTTCTCGCTGGAGTTCAGCTGCGACGGCACCTACCAGACCCAGCTCTCCCAGCGCAAGGCCGCGGGCGGGAAGGACTACTACGCCCGGCTGTCCCGGAACCTGGAGTCCTTGAGGGCCGCGGACATCCCGTATCAGGTCATCGCCGTGGTCACGCCGGAGAGCGTCGGCCGCGCGCAAGACGAGTTCCGCTTCCTGGCCGGCCTGGGGCATCGCCGCATCCAGCTCAACTACGCCCTGGGACGGTTCTGGGACAAGGACGCCGCAAAGGAGCTCTTCCGGCAGATGGCGGCGGTGTCCCGGCTGGCTGCTGAGTCCGGCGTCGCCTTCGTCAACCAGGAGGCGGCCCGCCGGGAGCCGGTGGTCTTGAACAGCGAGCTGACCGTGGACTGCGACGGCGGGGTGTTCCGCGAGACCGGGGTGTGCCTCGAGGAGGACTTCCGCGAGATGAAGCGGCGGTTCCTCGTCGCCCGCGTCCCCGGGGCAGGGCTCTTCGACGCCCACGCCTCCACCCAGTTCGACAACCTGGCCCTCCTCATCGGCGCGTACGGGCGGGGAGACCTGCGCAAGACCCTCCTCAACAACCTGGGCATCGGCCTGCGGTTCCTGAGGAAGCCGCCGTGGAAAGGGGCGGCTGGATGACCCGGAGGAAGCCTCGGCCGGAGGGCATGGGCGCTCCCCCGGGGGTGCGCGACTACTCAGGCTCGCTCATGGTGATGCTCACCCACGCCTGCCCCTTGAGGTGCGCCTACTGCGGGGTGGTCCGGGACCGGCGCGCCATGGGCTGGGAGACCCTGCGCCGCTCCGTGGACTTCCTGCTCACCTCGCGCAGCGACCTGCTCCAGCTGCGCTACTTCGGCGGAGAGCCCCTCCTCGAGTTCGACCTCATCCGCCGCGCCATCGGCTACGCGGCCGGCCGGCCCGCCCGAGCGGGCCGGCCCGTCCACCACATGATCACTACGAACGGCCTGGGGCTCGACGACCGGAAGCTCGAGTTTCTGGCCGGCCGCGACGTTGAGGTCATGTTCAGCCTGGACGGCTCGGCCGAGACCCATCGCCGCTGGCGGGCCGCCCCGCAGGGGCAAGACACTCACCCCAAGCTGCTGGCCAGCCTGCGCAGGCTGCAGCGCTCCGGCGTCTCCTATTTCGTGAACTTCGTGGTCCAGCCCGGCGGGGCGGTCCGGAGCCGCTCGGACCTCGAGCTCGTGGTCTCCTGGGGGGCGCGCCGCATCCAAGTGGGCTACTGCGTGGGGGTGGAATGGGGGGAGGGGGAGAAGCAGGAATTCCTGGGATTCATGGAAGAGACCGCGAGGCGATACGGCAACGCAGACCATCAGCCCGCATCAAAGATGCGGGCTGGGATGGAACTCCTCAACCTCAAGAGCAGGGCCGAGCCCGTGATGCTCAGCGACGAGGTCATCGTGGAGACGGACGGGGCCCTCTACCTGGACCCGGCGGTGTTCGTGGAGCGCTTCTTCCCGTCTTTGAAGGCCGCCATGGGACTGGGCCGGCTCGGCGAGGTGGGGAGCCTGGCCGAGGTCCGCAGGAGCCGGGCCGAGGTCCTGCGCCTGTTCCGCGGGTGCTGCCCTCCCGGCACTCCTCAGGGCAGGCTCTTCCTCAACAACCTCGCCCTTGGCCTTGATGTGGGGGGGCTGATGGATCGGCTCGGTAGAAGGACGACTCGCGATACGCGGTGAGAGCGTCCGCTCCATAGACCTTCAGGATGCCCGCCGCGGGGATGGCGGCGATCAGCCCGAGGAAGCCGCCCAACTCACCCCCGATGATGAGGGCGATGACGGTCTCCACCGTGCTCAGGCCCACTTTGTCGCCTACGATCTTCGGCGTGATGATGAAGCCCTCCAGGAGCTGGCAGACCCCGAACACCAGGAAGATCCCCAGGAAGGGCCAGACGCCGCCGAAGTCCACCGCCGCCATGACCAGCGACAAGACGAGCCCCGTCAGCACGCCCACGTACGGCACGATGTTGAGCAGGCCCGAAAGTATCCCGATGACCACGCCGAACGGGATGCCCACCAGGGCCAGCCCGATGGAATAGAGCGCGGCCAGGATCAGCGCCACCGAGATCTGCCCCCGGATGTAGCCGCTCAGGACCCGGTCCGCGTCGTCGAGCCGGTGCACGACGCAGGCCTGCCATCGCGGCGGGAAGAGCCCGATGAAGGACCCCCTGATCTCGGAGATGTCCCTGAGGAAATAGAAGAACACGACCGGGACCACGACCAGGTTCAAGGCGCCAACGAGCATGCCGGCCGCGCTGGAGAAGAACCTGGTGAGGAACCGCCCGAGCGGCAGCAGCGCCCCCAGGGACATCCCCCGGAGCCACCCTTTCAGTCTTCCCGCCATCTCGTGCTCGGTCTGCGGGAAGGGGATGCCCCACTGCGCGGCCTGGGCGGAGGCCCGCTGGGCCGCCAGGTGCAGGTAGTCGGGGAGTTGGCTCGCCAGCTCCCTGGCCTGGGATGATACGGTCGGAAGGATGACCGCGGCCACGGCGATCATCCCTCCGACCGCCGCCGTCATGATGACGGAGACCGAGACGGTCCGGCTCAATCCCCTGCCTTCCAGCCGGTCCGCCAGGGGGTCGAAGGCGTAAGCCAGGGCGAAGCCCAGGAAGACCGGGAACAACGACTCGAAGAGCACCCAGCCCGCGACGACGACGGCGGCCAGGACCGCGGCCCCGGCAAGGTACCACCGGAGGCGGCTTGGGTCCGGCTGGGGAGGGAGAGCCTTCATCGTTGGGAGCGTGGTCCGGGTCAGGATACTGAAATTGCGCCCGGCCAATCAATTGGTATCATAGGGACGCGAGCAGACCTTCATGATTCCTGACGCGCGGTTGATCGAGGCCGGGACCGTGGCGGGCCCGCCCAGGGTCCTTGAAGCGCCGTTCCCGGCCGTGTCGCGCCGGCGGGGGCGGGTCGCGTTCGAGAAGGCGTTGGACCTGCTCCTTGCCTGCGGGACGCGAAGGGTCCGCGTGGTCTTGGGCGGGACTCTGCCCGCGGGAGACGCCTGGCTCAAGGCCGTGGAAGGGGCCGCCGAGCGGGCCGCGAAGGGAGGCAAGGATTTGGAGTTGGTCCTGCGGCCCCAGGGCGCTCTGCCCGACCGCGTGGCCGCGAGGTTGGCCGCGGTCGGCGGACGCGTCGCGCTGGGCTTCGAGCCCGGTCAGGGCGAGCGTTTGAGGAAGGGGCTGACCACGGCTGCCGACTCGGGCGTGCCCGCCTTTGTCGAGGTCCCGGTCGCCCCCGCCGACGTCGTGGGCCTTCGGGCTCGGCTGGAAGCCCTGAACTCGCTGGCCCCTGCCAAGGTCCGATTCGCCGCGGCTCCGGGAGTGATGGGAGCCGGAAGGGCCATGGCCTCCCTGGAACTCGGGCTTTCGTCCTGGCTGGAGGCCTTGGCCCGCAAGCGCGCTGGGATCGAAGTCCTCGATTTCTGGGAGGAGATGGAGCCCGACCTTCTGGCGCCGGACCTCATGCTCACCGAGGAGGGCGGCTTATCGTGGGCCACGGCGGCTCGGCATGCGGGCCGCTGGCCCGAGTTCCTCAAGGCCTCGCCTCCCGTGCCGGTCCAGGGCTTGAAGGACCTCGACGCTCTCTTCATGGAGCCTGCCGCGAGGCAGGCCTGGGCGGGCCGCGTGCTCTCCGACGAAGGCCGCGACTCATGGCGGGACAGCGTGGCCCTGAGCCTGCGCCTCTGGGGCTTCTTCCAGAAGCCTTTCCCGGGGTTCCGGGACGGGTCCGAGAACAAGGCCATCCGGCGCGGGCTCATCGGCGCCGACCTCGCGGGGCAGGACCGCTTCCTGCGGGCCCGCCTTCCGGAGGTCGGCTCCGTGTTCCTGTTCCTGAACACGGGGTGCGTCAACGACTGCGTGTTCTGCAAGCGCAAGCCTTACGCGCCCGGCCGGCCCCTGGCCGAGATCGAGGCGGCGCTCGAAGGCAATGCCCGCATCCGGCGCAAGCGGATCGCGCTGGTCGGCAACGAGCCCCTGCTCCATCCGGACGTCGGCGCCATCGTGCGCCTGTGCCGCAGGCACGGGTTCAAGGAGGTCGAGGTCATGACCTCCGGCACGCTCCTGGCCGACCAGGCCTTGGCCCGAGAGCTCAAGAAGGCCGGGGTCACGGCTTTCGCCATCCCTCTCTGCTCGGCCCGGCCTTGCGATCACGATTCCTTGACCGGCAGGCAGGGGAGCTTCCAGGAGACGGCGCGAGGCATCGAGAACGCAAGGTCGCTGGGCATCAAGGTATTCATCCACGCCAACCTCCTCAAGCAGAACCTGGCCGCCCTGGCCGGGCTCGAGAAGCTGGCCGGCCGGGATTGGAAAGCCCCGTTCGCCGTCCTGCCCACCCGCCCCAAGTCGCCCGAGAGCATGAACCTGCCGTATGAAGACCTCGAGCCCTCCTACGAGCAGATGCTCGCGGCCAAGCCCGGGGTCTCCTCGCTGGTGGGCTTCCCGGTCTGCGTTCAGCGCCGCATCCAAGGACTCACCGGCCTGGGGCCGGAGATGCTCGCGGATTCGGTCAAGCTCTACCTCCTGCACCAGACCTTCGTGAAGCCCGTCACCTGCCTCAAGTGCCCGGAGACGCGCCGCTGCCTCGGGACCTTTTGGAAGCACCTGGAAGCCTATCCGGACGACCTTCCGCTGCTGAGATTGGAGGCGTCGGGCGGATGACGCTCCAGCCGCCGTCGCCCGAAAGGCCGGCCAAGGCCTGGCTCCCCTACGCCCTCTACATCCTCGGCGCCCTCTTCGCCCTCGCGCTCGCCGCGTGCGCCGTGCTCCTACTACGTAGGAAATTTTAGCACGATTTCCGCCGCTACGCACGTCTTGCCGACGTGAGAAGGCCGCTATCGGTCGCTTGACCGCATGCCTGGGCGAGGACGCTGCTGCCGCAAAGCCGGTGGACGGCTCATCCAGGGAGCTTCGCCCTCCTCACGGGAGACCGCCGGTGCGGCCAACGGCAACGCCGGCGGGGCTCGCGCATCAGGCCGCGGCCCAGTCCGGTTGGGGACCCTCATCAATGCCGTCCCACAGGGAGCTTCGCCCTCCTCACGGGAGACCGCCGGTGCGGCCAACGGCAACGCCGGCGGGGCTCGCGCATCAGGCCGCGGCCCAGTCCGGTTGGGGACCCTCATCAATGCCGTCCCATGCCTCCGCCCTCGGGTCCACCTGCGTTTCCTCGGCCGTCGCCCGCGGCGGGGAGCGCGCGGGCGCCGTCTTGGGGAAATCCGCGGGAAGCTCAAGGCCGCGGAGCAGCCTTTCCAAATCGCAGTCACGGGTGATGGCCGCGATCGGCTTCATCTCCACCAGGCATTGAGGGCACAGGATCGGCTCGGCCTCAAACACCCTTCTCAAACACGCCGCCCAGGACCTGGCGCGGGCACCGATCGCGCGGGCGGCTCGGGTGATCATCCGGCCAGCCCGCGAGGCCGCGGGCGCTGCGCAGGAGACGCCGGCGAGCAGGGCATCGAACGGGACCTTCTCCCTGGCTGCATCGGTCACCGCCCGGCGCAGACTTGACCTTGGCCCCAAGGCTCCGCAGTAGCGCACCAGGTGCTTCCTCGGCGGCGGCACGAGCTCGGCGAACCGGCGCACGAACTCAACCGCGTCCCACTCAAGGACCGCAGGCTCGTTCGTATAGGCCCTTCCTTCCCGAACCGTCCCAGGCGAAGCCCGGGAATCACCCTTCTTCATCCGGTAGCGCACCAGGGAGTGCTCGGAGTCA
>JACQWX010000100.1 GCA_016209035.1 Elusimicrobiota bacterium
CGACGCACGCCTCCTCCGAAGCGAACCGGCGATCGAACTCGATCATGTTCCGCGGATAATCCCCGACCTCGCCACCGGCTCGCGCACTACCCATAACCCGACGACATTACCATTAAGTGGGGCTAAGTGCATACCCCCTTCGGGCGATTTGGCCGTTTGGTGGATCAGAGCCCGTAGAGGGGCTCGAACTTGGCCTTGAGGTGGGCGATGAGGTCCGCGTGGCCGAGAGGCCTGTCGGTCACCTCGCGCACCAGCTCCCCGGCCCTCAGGCGCATCCCTTGGCAGTGGATCTTGCGCCGCAGCCAGTCCAGGAGCGGCCGGAAGTCGCCCTTGGCGAAGGAATCCTCGAGGCCCGGGAGGTCCTTCCTGGCCTGGGCGAAGAACTGGGCGGCGTAGAGGTTGCCCAGGGTGTAGGTGGCGAAGTAGCCGATGTGGCCGAAGGACCAGTGAACGTCCTGCAGGCACCCGCGCCGGTCGTCGGGGACGGCGATGCCTAGGAGTTCCTTGAACCGCTTGTTCCAAGCCTCGGGCAGGTCCTTGGCCGCGAGCTTCCCGGAGACCAGGGCCTGCTCGAGCTCGAACCGGAGCACGATGTGGAGGTTGTAGGTGGCCTCGTCCGCCTCGACCCGGATGTAGGACGGCTCGACCGTGTTGACGGCGTGCACGAAGGCGTCCAGCCCCACGCTCCCGAGCGCCTCGGGGAATGCCTTGCGGGTCTCGGGGAGGAAGAAGGTCCAGAAGGCGCGGCTGCGGCCCACGAAGTTCTCCCACATCCTGGACTGCGACTCGTGGATGGCGAGCGAGACGCTCGAGCCCATGGGCGTGCCGTAGTGCTCCCTAGGGAGGCCCTGGTCGTAGAGGGCGTGGCCGGTCTCGTGCATGGTCCCGAAGAAGGACTCGTTGAGGAAGCGTTCGTTGTACCGGGTGGTGATGCGGGTGTCGCCCGGACCGATGCCGGAGCAGAAGGGATGGACCACGGTGTCGATGCGGCCTGACTGGAAGTCGAAGCCGACGGCCGCGGCGGCCCCGCGGCACAAGCTCACCTGCCGCTCCACCGGGTAGGACCTGATCAGGATGGTCTTGTCGGGTCTCTTGGGGGCGCCGGCGATGCGCTCGATGAGCCCCACGAGCTCCCTCTGAAGGCCCGCGAACACCTTGGACACGTTCTCGCAGGTCTCGTAAGGCTCGAACTCGTCGAGGAGGGCGTCGTAGGGGTTCTTGTCGTAGCCCCAGCAGTCCGCCTTCTCGCGCGTGAGCTTGATCAGTTTCTCGAGCCAAGGGAGGAACTTGCCGTAATCCGATTCCTTGCGCGCCGTCACCCAGGCTTCCTGCGAGAGGCTGCTGGTGCGCACCAGCTCCTCCACGAGCCGCTTGGGGAGCTTCGTCTCCTTGTCGTACATGCGCCGGAGTTCCCGGACGTTGACGGCCTCGACGGTCGCGCCGTCCTTGACCAGGTCCGACGCCTCGCAGCGGGACAGGCGCTCGCCGAGGACGGGGTCCACGCACTTGTCGTGGATGATGCCTGCCAGGAGCGCGAGCTGGTTGGCGCGGTTCTCGGCGCCGCCGGGCGGCATGTAGGTCTCCTTGTCCCAGTGCAGGAGGCTGCAGGTCGAGCCCAGCAGCGCGGCCTCCTTGCTCCTTTCGATAAGGGCGTCGTAGCTCTCCTTGACGGCGGGCGCGGTCGCGGTGGTCATGGGGGATCTCCTTGGGCGGTCGAGTCCTAGCGCCGCGGGAAGTGGTTGTAGCGGAACTGGAAGGTCCCGAGGATGTCGTAGCCGCCGTTGAACCTGAGGTAGGACACGTCGAAATTGAGGTGGAAGAAGTAGCCGAGCTTGAAGTTGACGAGCATGGGGTTGAGGGAGGCGCCGTTGAACTTGATGAACTCGACCCCGAGAGGGTACTGCGGCTTGGGCAGGTAGAGGATGCTCGCGAAGGGCATGCTGCGGCTCCAGGTCCGGTCCCCCTTGCGGCCGGCGTAGAACTCCAAGGCCTGCGGGGCGAGGAACTCGGTGAGCTGTCCCGGCAGGTCGCCGGTGCTCCCCATCATGTAGCCCGCGGTAACGCGCACGCCCTTGATGCTCTTGCTGGCCGCGATGTAGGCGTCGGAGACGGCTCTCGTCGTCTCCTGGCTCACCTTGACCGAGACCGTCGGGGTGTTGACCGTGGGCTGGGGCGCGTCGCGGAGCAGCAGGTGGCCGCGGGCGCCGACCGCCATGGCCGGCCGG
Organism: Elusimicrobiota bacterium; assembly: GCA_016209035.1. Lineage (GTDB taxonomy): Bacteria > Elusimicrobiota > Elusimicrobia > UBA1565 > UBA9628 > JACQWX01. Next base: position 2,226 of record JACQWX010000100.1, read on the forward strand.
AAGCGCCCCTCGGATTGGACCTGCATCTTGCCTTCGGCGGAGAGCATCCACACGCCGAGGCGGTCGATGTAGTTCGTCTTGCGGACCGAGTTCTCGAAGGAGTTGTGGCCGTAGAGGCGGCCGATGAAATAGCAGGCGTTGAAGTCGAGGCCCATGCCGGGCGTCGTGTACCTGCCGGCCCCGCGGTAGGCCGTCGGCGTGAGCACGATGCCGGAGACCGCGGCCGGCGGGGTGGGCGACTTCTCGGCCGGGGCTTTCGTCGCGGGCTCCGGCTTCACCGCCAGGCGGTAGACCAGGCGCACCTGGTTCGTGGAGACGGAGACGCTCCGGTACTCCTCCGGGACCGGCGTATCGGGCATCTCGAAGAGCAGGGACTCCACCTGGTCGAACTTCTTGAGGGAGTTGAGGCTGTCGATGTCGTTGGAGATGTCGGCCTTGGTGTAGAGCATGCCGCGCCTGCCGCGCACCCGGTCGCGCCAGGACGGTTCGGCGGCGACCTTGTCCCCGGAGAAGAGGATGACCTCGCCGAGGACCCAAGGCCCCCGGTCGATGGGGATCGCCGTGGCCGTGGCGTAGAAGACGGCCGCAGGGGTCGTCGTGGAGACCGCCTGGGCCGAAGGCCCAGGTGCCGGCGGCGCGGCGGATGGCTCCTGTGCCTGCGCGGGGCTGACCAGGAGGGAGGCGTCGCCCAGGAGCAGCACTAGTGCTGCGACCGCCACATAACGCCGGTTTGGCCGAGGCGCTTTTGGAGCGAGCCGAGGAACGAGGAGCGAGCATGCCGAGCGCATGAGAGCGACGAGTGACGAAGGCGCAGCCCAAAAGCGCCCGGCCCCTCCGGGGAGGCCCGGGCTTGGCCGGCTGCTTTGTCGCTCGTCGGTCACATGGCTACCGCCATGCTCCCTCCTCGCTTCGCGCATCCGGCTCATGCTCGGGCCTCCAAACCGGCGTTATGTGGCGGTCGCAGCACTGGAAGCAAGGCCTTCCTCATGCCAGCCCCGGCCAACGCGCCAGCGCGACGCGCACCAAGAGATTGACGATCAGAGCGGCGCCCACATCGTCGGCCACGATGCCCAGTCCCCCGGGCAGCCGGTCGAGCCAGGAGTAGGGCGGGAGCTTGACCGAGTCGAGCGCGCGAAAGAGGATGAACCCGAGGCCCAGGACGGCCAAGGTCCTGGGTAGGAGCGCGACCGCCGTCCAGAGGCCCACGATCTCGTCGAGCACGATGCGGGGGTCGTCGTGTCCTTTGAAGCTCCGCTCGGCCCGGTCGCACACCCAGACCGCCGTGCCGATGGACGCGGCCAGCAGGAGGACCTGCCGGAAGGGGTCCTCCGGCAGCAGCAGGGCGAACGGCACGGCCAAGATGGTCCCGAAAAGCCCCGCTCCGCTCCATTTCCTCAATCCCAGGATTCTGACGGGAATATAGCTAATATAGCATCCTGTCGCAAAGAGCAGACACACGCCCCCGGTACCGTCGGAGCGCGGGGGCTTCACCCCCATGTCTTCTCCAGCGTGGGGCGCGACTGCCGGAGGTACATGACGGCGCTGAACCATGTCATGACGACGCAGATGACCGTCAGGATGTACGGGAGGCGCATGACCCAGGCCGGGACCTGGGCGCGTTCCATCACCGCGAGGAGCACGATCATCCCCATCACCGACCCGCATTGGAAGCCCGTCTTGAGCTTGCCCCAGCGGTCGGCGGCCATGATCTTCCCCTGGCTGCTCAGGAGGACGCGGATCCCTCCGATCACGAGGTCGCGGGCGATGATGAGGAACACCCCCCAGAGCGGGATGTCGAGCTTGGGGATGCGCAGGAGCGCGATCAGGGCGCCCAGGACGAGGACCTTGTCCGCGATGGGGTCGGCCACCTTCCCGAAGGCGCTGACGGTGTTCGTCCGGCGGGCGATGAACCCGTCCACCCAGTCGGTGACGACCGCGGCGATGAAGGTCGCCAGGGCGACCAGGTGCATGAGGCTGGAATCGGTCATGAGGGAGCCGAAGACGATGATGGCCAGCGCCATGCGCAGCATCGTCAGCTGGTTGGCGAGGGTCATCGGACCGGGATGACGTATTCCCCGGAGGCGTCCGCCTTCGGGAAGTCGGTAGGCGCGCCGTTGAGGGTGAGGACGATGTCCGACGGCGCCGGGGTGCGGATGGAGAGTCTGGACAGGGGCTTGTATTCCTGGGGCTTGGCTCTGGCCGGGACGATGCCCTCGAACCGGACCTTGTCGTCCACCGCGACCTGGACCCAGACGTCGCGCTTGAAGGCAAGGCTCACCACCGGCTCCAAAGGCTTCGTGATGGGCTGCAGGACCGGCGGCGGGGCGGGGGCGTCTCCTGGGCCATGGGCCTCCGGCGCGGGCTTGCGCATGGCGAGCCATGCGATCAGGAGCAAGGCCGCCGCGAGGGCCGCCAGCGCTCCGATGGGGAGGCTCGATGCCGCGGCCGCGGGAACGGGGGCTCCGGCCGGCGCGCGGTCGAGGCGGTCTCCGCCCTGCCGGGCTCCGACCATTTCCTCGCCGACCCGCTTCGCGGGTCCCCCGGCTCGGTCACCGGAGGCCGAGCGTGCCGGCCGTCCTTCGGGAAAGGCGTTGGCGGCCGGCGCCGAGCGAGGGTGCGACGCCGCCGGGGCGCTTGGGGACTGAGCTGGGGACGCGGGCGCGCAGGGCCCCTGAGCCGAAGGCCCGGGCCCCGCGGGCTGGTCGGGGACGATCTGCTTCCAGAGCGGTTCGAAGTCGACATCGAGGTAATCGCAGTAGATCTTGAGGAATCCGCGGAGATAGACCATGGCCGGGAACTCGTCCAAGCGGTTGGCCTCGAGCGCCTCGACGAGCTTCTTCGGCACGCGGGTGTGCTGGCTGACGACGTCGACGGCCTGCCCTTTCTTGAGGCGCGCTGCCTTGAGGATGGTCCCGATGTCGACCTCCAGCGCCGAGGGGACCGTCCTGGGCGGGATGCGGCGGAGGGGATCGTGGTCGGGCATGTCAGGGGGGGCTCGGGTAGCGGAAGACGTCGGCGTCGCGGGGAGGCGTGAAGTCGAAGAGGGACCGGGAGAGGTCGGGGTTGAACCGCACCCGCTCGAAGGTCGACTCCACGAGGGCGCCGGCGGCGACGAGCCTGGCCTCGTACGGGAAGTAATCCTTCGTCGACATGGTCAGGGTCAGGAGGAATTGCGCGTCTTTGGCCTTGGGCCGCAGCTCCAGCCGGAAGGTCCGATGGCCGTCGGAGCCGGGGGCCGAGACGCCTCCCACCGACGCGTCGTAGCGCTTGAGGAGCCCGGCGTAGTCCCCGAAATTGAGCAGGCCCTCCAGGGCGGGGTCGTTCTTCCGCCAGTCCTCGAAGGTGGACTCGATGACCTGGTTGATCCATTTGCGCCAGACCCAGAACATCCGTCCGTCCGAGACGACGGTCTGGGGCTCGGGCCGGAGGTACTCCAGGCGCAGCCTCCTGGGCTTGAGGAAGCTCAAGTTCCCGTCCTTCGTCTGGATCGCGCTTCCCTCCTCGAGGCGGATGGACTGCCTGAACGACAGGGTCAGGCTGGCCATCTTCGCGTCGAACTCCGCCAATCTGGCGAAGACCGAATCGACCGTGATCGGCGTCGTCGTCGGCGGCAGCAAGGGGATGTCGACGCCGGGGGAAGGCTTGGGCGCCTCGGCGCCGTCCTTGGCGGGCTTCGGCGTCTGTTTGGCCCAGGCAGGACACGAGAAGGAATGCGCAATGAGGAGAGTCCAAGCAAGAAGGAGAGCATTCCTTCTCGTCTTCAAGAAAGAACGCAGAAGAGGATGGCGAGGAATCCCGTCCGCGTCAGGCGTTCGCGTCACGGGATTCCTCGCCATGTCAGCTCGCCGCCGCGCCGGGGAAATGGACGCGCAGGTAATCGGAGATGGCGTCGTAGTTGATCTCCCAGCGGTTCGTGCCCTCGGGCTTGTGGATCATCGCCTTGACCTCGAGCAGGCTCAGGAGGTTCGTGGCGCGCGCGGACGAGCCGAACTGCGACTTGAGGAGGTCCTGGGAGACCCGTCGCCGCTCCAGCACGAGCTTGAGCGCGTCGTGGAACTCCTGTGGCTCGACGCCGAAGGACTTGAGATCGGCCTCGACGGGCTTGGGCATCGTGTCCAGCGAGGGGTAGTCGGGCTTGGCCTGCGAGCGGAGGTGTTCGACGACCTTGCGCGTCTCGTCCTCGCTGACGAAGGCGCCCTGGCAGCGGACCGGCTTCTGGGCTCCGGCCGCCAGGTAGAGGAGGTCGCCGCGCCCCTGGAGGGCCTCCGCCCCGACCGAGTCCAGGATGACGCGCGAGTCCACCTTCGCCGTCACCTGGAGGGCGACACGGCTCGGGAGATTGGCCTTGATGACGCCGGTGATGACGTCCACCGACGGCCTCTGGGTGGCCAGGACGAGGTGGATGCCGACGGCCCTGGCCATCTGGGCCAGGCGCTGGATGGAGTCCTCGACCGAGTCCCGTGACACGAGCATCAGGTCCGCCAGCTCGTCGATGACGATGACGATGTAGGGCTCCTTCGGCAGGCCTCCCGCGGCGGCGGACTGGTTGAAGCCCTCGATGTGGCGGGCGTTGTGGGCCTGGAACTTCTCGTAGCGCTTCTCCATGACCTTGACCATGGCGTTGAGCGAGCGCGACGCGGTCTTGGCGTCGGTCACCACCTGGACGGACTCGGCCGGCACCGTCGGGTCGAA
>JACQWX010000101.1 GCA_016209035.1 Elusimicrobiota bacterium
GCCTTCGGCCGCCCAAGCACCTCCGGCGGTCCTGGTAAGAGCCCTTCGTTCAGCGCTGCGCATGAGCCAGGCGCAACTGGCCAGACGCTGCGCCGTCCCGCAGCCTCATATCGCCCGCTTGGAGGCCGGGAAGTGCGGGGTACAGATGGACACGCTCAGGCGGATCTTCGACGCGATGTTCTGCGACCTATTGATCCTGCCGTTGGCGCGCAAGCGGCCCAGTGATGCCTTGGGCCGGGCAGGTAGCCGCCTACCCCTGTAAAAGACAAGTCCCGCATGCTATTGTGGCTACTGGTAATGGTAAGGTAGGCCGCGGCACCGACGCCGAGCTGAGGCCCGGCCTTAAGGTGCGATAGATGCAGGAGCTTGCTGTCCTTGAGGGTAGCACAAACAAAGGAGAAATCCCTGCGCGAAAGGATGCACAAGCTGGGAGGCAGCATCCTGGGCGAAGCCTTGCCGTTGGCCTTGGGGACTGGTTATAGCCACAGCCAGGTGTCGTGTCCCTGCGGCGGGAAAGCCCGGTTCATCAATAACCGGGCGAAGACCATCACGACCGCCTCCTGGGGGTGGAAGGCAGCACGTTCAGCCCGGGAGCACGCGAAGCGATCTGCCTTCTGGACGCACAGCGGTCTTTCGAGACGGGCAAGGACCTATTGGAGCGTCAGACGCAGGAGGAACTGGCCAACGTTTGGAACCCCAAGAAGCCCTCGCCCCGGGAAGTCGTCGAAGACGCGCGGCGCCTGTATTTCTCGCCTGACGGGACGACGGTCTTAACGCAGGAAAAATGGAAGGAGGCCAAGATGGGCTACTTCATCGGCTCCGGGGTAACGGAAAGCGGTTGCAAGTACTTGGTGGGGCAACGGCTCAAACAGGCGGGCATGCGCTGGGCGATCGAGGGGGCACAGTCCATGCTGCAATTGCGGGTGGCATACCTCAACGGTCGCTGGGATTCCCTGTGGCTCAATTGAGCGGACGGCTACCTACAAATTTTCGGCGCACCCTCCGTATTTCTACGGAATGCCCAGGACGGCCTCGGACATTGACATTACCGTTGTGGATTCCGAACGGCTGCGGCACGACGCCTGAGCCGAGGCTTCTGAGGCCCCTTGCTCAACCCGTGAGTCACTGCGTCCGGACGCAGTAGAGCACGGCGGATCGGCGCCCGTCAGAGCGAAGCGCGGGATCAACGACGCATGTCGGGGCGGCATGCGACAACATGCCGCCCCGACCCGGCGAACAGGAACAGCCCGAATCCCTACTCTTCGCCTTCCGTTGCGTCCATCCAGCCGGGCCCTCCCCCCATCCGGCCTCTTCCGCCGCGCTGCCCTCCGCCTCGGCCCTCGCCCCAGCCGCCTTGGCCTCCTCCCCAGCCTCCGCGCCGGCCGCGCATGCCCTGATGCATGCCTCTGCCCTGGCGGCCGAAGCCTGCCTTGCCGCGGGCCAGCTTGCCCATGGCGAGCAGCATCTTGGCCTGCTGGCTTGGGGTCAAAACAGCTTCCAGCTTGCCCTTGAACTTCTCGGTCTCAGCCTGCATGGACTTGCGGCTGTCCTGCAAGCGGGTGAGCGAGGCCTGGATCTCCTTGTCAGTGGCCTCGTCGCGGACCAGCTGTCGCAAATTACGCATCTCTTCCTGGAGCTTTTTGCGTAAGGGCGAGACGGCTTCCCGCCTGGACTTGTTGATCTCCTTCATCTTCTTGGCCTGGTCTTCGGTCAGCCCGAGGCGTTTGCCCATCCTGCTCTTGGCGCAATGGACCGCTGCCTGGCCCTTCCCCTGGTCCTTTCCAGAAGATGCCTTCTCCTGCGCCCAGATGCCCGGTCCGCCCCCCAACAAAGCAATCAGCCCTGCCATCCCTGCGATGCTCAGCATTCTCCTCATTTTCCCTCCCTCAAGGTCTTGTTGCGGCTTATCCTTCATAACGCCTCAAGCCGCCCTTTATTGCAGGACCAACATGCTACAATGGGGTATCATGGCAAGCCGGACCAAACAAAGGCCGAGATTGCTCCTCAGCTCCGTCTTCGGCCCGTACGGCGTGGACGACCAATACGGCCGCCGCGAGAACATCATGGAACTGTCCCACAACCAGGTCACGCGCGAGCAGGGCTTGTTCTCCCCCCGCGTTCACAACGAGAGCTACTGTCTGCACCTGCTGGCCCAGAACGTCGACGTCCCGAGCACGGTCCTGGACTTCCCTTCCGAGCAGCGCTTCGTCAAGGAGCTGAAGAAAGGCTACGACTACCTCGGGATTTCGTTCATCATGCCCAATTTCGTCAAAGCCAAGCGGATGGCGGAGCTGGCGCGCCGCCATGCCCCCGGCACCAAGATCATCCTCGGCGGGCACGGCACCGCCATCGACGGGGTCGAGTCCGCCATCCCCTGCGACCACATCTGCCGGGGAGACGGGGTCGGCTTCCTGCGCGGGCTCTTCGGACCGGCCGTCACCGCTCCCATCCGGCACCCCATGATGGAGGCCTCCTTCAACCGCTACGTGATGGGCATCCCGATCGACGGCCGGGTCAGGGCGGCCGTGGTCCTTTCAGGGGTCGGCTGCGTCAACGGGTGCCGCTTCTGCTGCACCTCCCACTTCTTCGACAAGCGCTACATCCCCTTCCTAGACACCGGCAAGGAGACCTTCGACCTGTGCCGCAAGCTCGAGGCCGCGATGGGGATCACTGACTTCTCCGTCATGGACGAGAACTTCCTCAAGCACGAGACCCGCGCCCGCGACCTCCTGGCCCTCATGGAGAAGCACGGCAAACCCTACACCTTCAGCTTGTTCTCGTCGGCCGAGGTCGTCCGCAAGGTCGGGCTCGGATTCCTCCAGCGGCTCGGCGTCGAGTTCCTCTGGATGGGCGTCGAGTCCAAGCGCGCCCTCTTCGAGAAGAACCGCGGCGCGGATTTCGTCTCGCTCGTGCGCGACCTGCGCGGCCAAGGCATCAATGTCCTGACATCCGGCATCCTCTTCCTCGAGCACCACGACAAGGCCAGCATCCACGAGGACATCGACTTCATGGTGTCGCTCGACGCGGACTTCGTCCAGTTCATGCAGCTCGGGCCGGCCCCCGGCACCCAGCTCTACTTCGACTACCGCGACTCGGGCAAGCTGATCCAGGGCGTGCCTTATGAGGAATGGCACGGCCAGGGCCGCATCTGGTTCCGCCACCCCCATTTCACGCCCGCGGAGTCCGAGGACTACCTGCGCAAGGCCTTCCAGAAGGACTTCGCCGTGAACGGCCCCTCCATCCTGCGCATGGCGGACACCGTCCTGCGCGGGGCCCGGGCCACGGCGGGCGCGACGGACCCCTTCTTGAAGCTGCGCCACCAGGTCCGGCGCAGGCACGCGCTCCGGCACTACCCCTTGCTGGGCCCCCTGGTCACTTTCGCGCCTAATGCCCGGGCCAAGCAGCTGGCTTGCCGGGTGCTGGAAGACTACCGCCGCTTCTTCGGGCCGCCCTCTCTGGGAACGCGCTTGAAGTCCGCGGCGGCCCACGTGCTGATGGTGAAGGAGATGATCCGGGAGAAACTGGTCGCGGGCAACCTGCGCCAGCCGCCGACCATCGTCACGACCTACCGGCCCCGGGCCGGTTGAGTCCGTCCCGGTCGCGGCGCTAGCCCAGCCAGTCGCGCAGCCGGCGCGGGTCCACGCGAGCCGTCGGATCGTCGGCTTTCCCATTCTTCCAAAACACGAAATTCCCGCCAATTTCAGAAAATACCCGTATTTTCTCTATTTTACGAACGCCGCCCCGAAATCGCTCCCGGCCATCGCTGGCGCGCTGCTTCTCGGCCCCGACCACCCTTTGCCTAGGAAGAAAGGCCCTGTCCGAAGGGGCCATTGGGCCCATGACGGTCCCGGGTCCTCGCGCTATCATCATGACGATGGGGCTCCTCTCCCTCGTGTGGGTCTGCGCTCTCGCGGCGGCTCCCGCGTCAGCCAACGACGCCGGTGAATCCGTGCGCTTCCGCGGCCGATCCGCCATGCGTGTCGAGGCGGTCAGGCCTTCCGGCGCCGGCGGCGTACTCTTCGACACGGAGGATTCCGATCCTCCCGCCGCCCCCTACGACACGGTCCTCCTGCACGGCCTCATGCCGGACCCCGGCGTGCGCATCGAGCTCGCCGTCCCGACCCTGGGGGGAGTCTGGCATAGATGGGCTCCGGCCGAGGTCAAGCGGTTCCCCAACGGGAGGTTCTGGGCGCGCTACAAGTTCAACGGCGTCAGCCGCAGAACCTTGCGGCTGCGAGCCGTGGACGCGGGGATCCGAACCGCGCATCTCCTCGCGCTCTACGACGCGGAACTCTTCGTGGCCGGAGCCGGGCCGGAGCCCGAGCCGGCGGCCCGCGCAGGCGAAGGCCGGGCGGCCGTCTCCGCCGCGAGCTACCGCCTCGTCACGCGCGAAGACTGGGGCGCCAGGCCCGCCACGGAGAAATACGAGGACCACCTCCCGGCGCGGTTCACCATGCACCACACCGCCGGAACCAAGCCCCGGACCTACGATGAGGCGGTCCAAGAGATGCGGTTCATCCAAGACTATCACATCAACGGCCGCGGGTGGATCGACATCGGCTACCATTTCGTCATCTCTCCAGCGGGCCACGCGTTCCAGGGCCGGCCCGAGGGCGCCAAGGGCGCGCACGCGCTCGGCCACAACACCGGCAACCTAGGCGTCTCCTTCATGGGGAACTACCACGCTCCGATCGCGGACGAGCCCGCGCAGGAGAGCCTGGACGCCTTCGTGTCCCTGGGCCGCAGGCTGTCCTCGGATTACGCCATCCCCCCGGAACGACTCGAAACGCACCGCGACCTCGGCTCCACCGACTGCCCCGGCGACATCCTCTACGCCAAGTTCCCCGAGCTCAAGGCCCTCATCGCCGGCCAAGCCCCTCCGACGAAGGCTCCGGAATTCGGCGCCTTGCCCGTCCTGCCCCCAAGCGGCTTCTCCGCCACCTACCTCGACCGGCTCCCGTGGTAAGCGGAGCCGCCCATTTCTCCTGAAGAGGATTTGTTACAATGATGGCGCGCGCCCGTAGCTCAGTCTGGTCAGAGCGCCCCGCTCATAACGGGAGGGTCCCTGGTTCAAGTCCAGGCGGGCGCAGGTCCCAGCTTTTTCTCGATGACCGGCAGGTTCTCGATATCCTCGCGGTTGTAGCGCAGGAGGATCTCGAGGGCCTCGCGGTCCCCGAGCTTGTACATCTCCCAGAGACGCATCGCGGCCCAGCCGTCCACCCCTTCGGTGTCGCGCTGGATGCCCAGCAGCGCCTCTATCTTCTTCAACCCCCCCTTGAGCCCCCGGCGCGCGCAGGCGCAGCGCAGGTCCACATGGTCGAAGCGGTCCCTGAGGTCCAGGCCGAGCTCGCCCCGGATCACGGGAAGGTCGAAGCAGGCGCCGTTGAAGGTGACGAGGCGGCCGACCCCTTCGAGGGCTTCCAGCACCTTCTTAAGCGTGGCGTCAGACCTCACCAGCTGGGTCGTGCCAATGCCTGGACGGTGGATGCCGACGATAATGACCCGATGCTCGGACATTTCGTAATATCACGCCATGACCGGCGCCCTGCTCGGCAAGGCTGGCGCCCCGTGAGGCTTTTGCGCGTCATCTCCGGAGGGCAGACGGGAGTGGACCGCGCTGCCTTGGACGTCGCCCTAGAGCTCGGCCTGCCCTGCGGCGGGACCGCTCCCAAGGGCCGGCTGGCCGAGGATGGCCGCATCCCGGACCGCTACCCCCTGGTGGAAGGGCCTTCCCCGGACTACAATGTCCGCACCGAGGCCAACGTCAAGGACGCCGACGCCACGCTCATCCTCGTGCTGAGGAAGCCCCTAAGCGGCGGAACGCTCCTGACCTGCCAGCTCGCCCGAAGGCACCGCAAGCCCGTGGCCGTGGTCGCGCTCGACGCCGAAGACGCGGTCGCGCAGATCAGGCGGTTCCTGGAACGGACGCGCCCCGAGACGCTCAACGTGGCGGGTCCCAGGGAGTCCTCTTCCCCGGGCATCGGGGACAGGGCACGGCTCGCGCTCGTCAGCGCGTTGGGGTCTGGTTGAGGGGCTCGAGGTACTGGAACTGGTAGTTGACGTAGCTCGACCCGGTCCGGCAGAACACGGTCTGGTTGCCGCTGCGCACGGGCTGGTTGTCGAACAGGTAGTCCAGCACCGAGACGTAGATGTTGCACTGCCGCAGGTCGGACATGAAGCGCTGGAGGCTGGCCGGCTGCCACCGGGCGTCGATGGGGGCCGGGTCGGCCGCCAAGGAGCGCCAGGCCCGGCTCACCCCCGGGAGGAGCGCGCTTGCGCTCTCGCCGGAGAGCAGCCCGTCCACCGACTCCCTGCTCTTGTTCTGCTTGTAGGGGGCGAGCGTCTCCCATGAAGCGGAGAGCCCCCAGGTCCAGGAGCAGTCCGCCCGGACGCTCTTGGCGCCGATCACGGAGAGGAAATCGACGAGCGCGTCTTTGGCGGCCAGGCACTCGTATCGCTTGTAGTTGGGACCGCCGTAGAAGTACTGCTGCCAGGAGGCCTTGACCGTATCGGTCGCGGCCCGAGCCGGCTGGACCGTCCCGGTCAACAACAGCGTCAGGAGAATCGTCGTCTTCATGCGTTCGCACCCCCGCCTCGCACCCCTAGCCAGGCCGGTGCCATTTCCGTTATATTATACCCGATGCCGAACCCGGATGTGGTGGCGTATCTGCGCCAGTTCATCAACAAATTCCCGGTGGACGCCTTGCGCAGACAGCTCCAGCAGGAGGGCGTCCCGGACGCCGATTTCGACGAAGCCCTCAAGTTCGTGCTGAGGACCCCTATCCCCAAGGAGAGCGCGCCCGGCAAAGCGGGCTCGATCTTCCTGGTCGCGGGCATCGCGCTCGTCTTGGCGGTCGCCTTTATCGCGTTCAGCCGCAAGGAGTCCCCCCCTCCGGACCGGCATCCCAGACAAACCGAAGACGGCGCCTACCTGGGGCGTTCGGGATACGTCATCCGTCTGCCGGAAGGCTACGCCGCCTACCCGGACTTCAAGGACCAACAGAAGACCATCGAACTGGTCCATTTCGCCAAGCGCGGCACCGATCCCACCAACTTCATCCATGAAGGCCTGTTCGGCCAGCTCGGCATCGTGCGGCTCGAGGTCGAGCCCAGTCGCTTCACGGAGAGTCCTCACCCCGTGGACGCCCTCAACAGGTTCGTGGACAACATGATGCAGGTCCGCGGCGAGACCTTCAACAAGAAGGCCCTCCAGGTCTCCTCGCTCAAAGGCGTGCAGGTGACGGTGGAATCCCCGTTCCAGAGGACCGAGGCCTACATCCTCGGAGAGAAGGTCGTTTATGTCTTCAACGCCGGCCAGGACGACGAGATATTCCGCGAGATCGTGATGAGCCTCCGGGAGACGGTCTCCGAGATGTGACGGCGTCCCTTGAAATCCGCCGGTTCCGGGGCTACACTTACGGGGCGGCCCCTGCGCCCGGGGCGCGGGCCGCGGAGGTTCATCGAGGCATCCATGAAGAGGAACGCGACAAAGCGCCAAGCCGTGTTGAAACGCCGCATCGGGCCAGCAGCGCCCGCAGCAACGCAGACCGCCGAGGAGGAGGAACGCTGGACCGCCGTCGAAGAGCGCCTGAGCACGAAGCCCGGCGCAGACCACCGTTCAGAGCGACAGTGGAAGCACTTCGCGAAGTGAGTTGACGTCCGACAAGGGCCTGCCCCCCGCCCGCGGGGGGCAGGCCCGTTTTGCAGCAGCCGTGAGAAGAATATCCCGCTCCCACGCCATCCTGATCGCCGTGATTCTGGCCGTCATCGCGGCCGCCCTGGCCGTCTACGTCGTGTTGATCTGGCGCTGGATGCGATCCCCGAAGAGCGCCGCCCCGGAGGCCCCCAGGTCCCCCGCCGAGACCCGCCGGGTCCCGAAGCCGCTGGACGAGGCCCGCCGCCAGTTCCGCCAGCGGTACCTCGATCCGGCGGTCCACATGCGCCTGGCCGACGAACTCTACCGGGCCGGTCTCGTCGAGGACGCCTTCAACGTCTTGTCCGCCGCCCATGTCTTCTTCGGAGACGACGTGTTCTACCGCGTCCACAACCATGTCGTGGCCCATCAAGGCGCCCATTTCCTCGAAGGGGCGCCGTTCGACCCCTCACCCTTGAACGAGGGCCGCCTGCGGGAGCGCCTGGCCGCCTCGCCGGACGACCCGCGCCCGCGCCACTACCTAGCCCGCATCGCGGCGGCCAGGGGCCGGGTCCAGGAGGCCCTGCTCCTCGTAGACGTTGGCCTTTCCCGCAAGCCGCGCGACCAGGCCCTCCTCCTCTATGGAGCGGATCTCTTCAGCCGCACGCTCGGGGATTTCTCTTCGGCCGTGCCCTGGTACGGCAAGGCCGCGGCCGCGGGCCCCGACACCTATGAGGGACGCCAGGCTCTCAACGAGCTGGGCGGCATCGCTCAGATGACCCTCTCCGGCCGGGACGCCGGCGCCCCGGCCGCAGCCCGACAGTTCCTCAAGGAGCTCTCCGACAGGAACCCGGACAGCCCGGCCGCCTTCTCGGTCATGGCGCTCTCGGCCCTGGCCCGGGGCGAGACCGAGTCCGTGCGCGCCATCGTCCTCGAAACCATCAACCGCGACCCCGGCCACGCCGGGGCGCTCTCGATCATCGGGGCCCTGGCCCTGCTCGACCGCGACCCCGACACGGCGGTCAAGGCTTTCTCCGCCGCCTGGCGCAAGAACCCCGTCGACCTCTACAGCGCGCAGAAACTCGCCCATCTATGCGTCAAGCACCGCGCCGACCCGGAGGCCGCCATTCCCTTCTACATCGCCATCTACATGCAGCGGCCCGACTGGGAGGATGGAGAGCCGGTCGAGACCATCATCCGGCGCATCCTCGACATCCGCCGGGAAGAGGCCTTGCGCGGGGTGCGCGCGCCGCTGTTGGGCAAGTTCCTCCACTCGCAAGACTCCTCCCTTCGCGCCCAGGCCTGCGAGCGGGCCGCGGCATTGCTCGATCCCCGCTGGATCGACGAGATCGGCGGCCTCCTCGACGACGACGCCGAGATCGTCAGGCACAACGCCGACTTCGCGCTGTTCAGCCTCGCCCGCGGCCACCGGCCCGCCCTGATGGCCCGCCGGCGGGACTGGCTCGGACACCAAAGCCCCCTCGCGCGAGGGCGGGCCCTCAACCTCTTCGCGGACATCGATCCGGAGAACACCTTCCCTCTCGCGCTCAAGGCCCTCTCGGACCCCTCGCCGACCGGCCGCTTCCTGGCCAAGACCATGGTCCTCGATCACTACTATAAGGGGATCCCGGCCGCGGAATCGGCCATCAAGGACTATCTGGCGCGCGAGGATGACAAGGACGTCCTCGCCTTCTACGCGCGGCTCTCCCCCCCCTCTCAGTCCGCCCTGCTCGAGGAGCCCGCCAAGAGGCGTCGGGAGCCGCGGTAATGCCCGAATTCTTCGACACGCACACCCATCTCCTGGACGCCGCCTTCGACCCCGACCGCGAAGCCGTCATCGAACGCTCGCGCCTGGCCTGCGTCCGCCGGATCGTCGAGGTCGCCGACTCCCCAGCCGGCTGGCCCAAGGCGATCGCTCTCTCCCGCGCGTGTCCCGCGGTCAGGGCCTCGCTTGGGCTCCACCCGTACCACGCCCGCGAGTTCGAAGAACGGCTCCTCCTCGGGCTCGAGCGCAGCATCCGCCTCCCAGAGGTCGTGGCGGTGGGGGAGGTCGGCCTGGACTACGGCCCCCACAACACCGCGACTCCGCATGACGTCCAACAGCGGGCCCTTGAACGGCTGCTGACGGCAGCCAAGGAGTGGGACAAGCCGGTCGTCATCCATTGCAGGAACGCCTATGAGGATCTCCTGGGGATATTGAGGAAGACTTATACCGGCCCGCCTCCGGCGGGCCGGTATTGGGGGGTGGTGCATTGCTTTTCCGGGACGCCGGAGCAAGCCTCGGCCTGCGCCGCCTTAGGCTTCGCCATCGGCGCGGACGGCCCCGTCACCTATCCCAAGAACGAGCTCCTGCGCCAGGCTTTCGCCCGGGTCGGGCCGGCCGCCACGGTGCTCGAGACCGACTGCCCCTATCTGCCCCCTCAGAGCATCCGGGGCAAGCGCAACGAGCCGTCTGCCGTCCTTGAGGTCGCGCGCGGTCTGGCGGAGGTCTGGAAGCTGGGGATCGAGGAGGCGGCGCGGGTGACGACCGCCAACGCCTTGGACCTGTTCCGGCTGGCTTGACTACGGCGCCCGGACCGGGCGGAATCCCAGGAAGCCCTTGCGCAGGGCTATGACGCCGCAACGCCGGGTGAAGACGCGGATGCCAAGCGGGCTGGAGAACCAGGAGCCGCCCCGGATGACCCTCGTGAGGCCCCGGGGCTTCTCCCAAGCGCTTCCGTCCGACGGCGCGCCGTTGTACGTGCTGTGGTACCAGTCCTGCGTCCATTCGCAGACGTTGCCCGCCATGTCGCAGAGCCCTTGCGCCGTGTTGCCTCCGGGCTTGGAGCATGCCGGCCAGGCGGCGTCTTTCCCGCATCCGTACTTGCCGATGACGCTGCGCTTGCCGGACACGGAGAAGACCGTGTCCACCACGGACAGGGGCTGGCCGAGGATGCCGCGATACCCCATCACCGCCAGGTCGCACGAGGCCTTCGCGTCACCCCACGGATACATGTCGTCCTTTCCCCCGCTGCGCGCCGCGTATTCCCACTCGGAGAATCTCCTCGCCTGCTCCCAGCTGACGCAGTCGACGGGATAGTCCTCCCCCTGCCCGACGCACCTGAGCGCCTCGCATGTGCCTGCCTCGACGCATTTCTTGTGCTGGCCGAACGTCACCTCCGTCTTGGCCATGCGGAAGGCCTGCACCGTGACCCGGTGCCTGGGAGCTTCGTCCGGTTCGCCGCCGCCGGCTCCCATCATGAAGCTTCCGCCCGGGATCGCGGATGCTCTACTTGCCCGAGACGCCGTCTTCCTCCGTCGCCGGTCCTTCCTCGGCTTCGGGAGCGGTCTGCTCCGCGGCGGCCTTCTTCTGGAACGGTGCCAACCGCTTGAGGTGCTTCTTGACTTGCTTGGGCTTGAGGCTGTCCCCGAACAGCCAGAGGTCGAGCTCGTGCCGGGCGCGCACCTTCGCCTCTTGGGACTTCACATCGAGCTCGAGCGGCTTGGCCGCCCCGCGCACGACATGGCCGTTCTCGTCAGGCTTGTCCTCCCGCACGATGGCCTTGAGGAGCCTGCCGTCCGGGGAGACCCTCGCGTAAAAATCCTCGTTGACGTGCCCGACCTTCCTGTTCGCCCAGAAGATGATCTCGGCGGGCGCGGGCGTCAAGGTCACGCTGCAGAGGTGCCGCCACCCATCCGTGGACTTCCTGGCCGACCGGATCTCCGTCTTCGTCCGCGTCGGATCCGGGACGCCCAGCACCGCCGCAAGCCCGCCTTTGAAGGTGATGTCGTCCATCCCCTTCTTCATGACCATCTGCATCAAGGGAGCAAGCAGGGCGGCGTCGCCCGGGGCCTTCGCTGTCCGGGCCTTGGGCGGCTGGGCCGCGGGCGAAGCCCTCGCGCCGGTCCCCAGGACGCATGCCGCCAGCAGCGCGCACAGCGCCGCGCCGGCCGCGGAGTTCTCCATGACGACGAGATTGTACCAAACCACAGGCGCCATCACGCCATCACGGGGGGAAGGCGGGCTGGATGAGCCAGCCGCGGTCCACCGCGACCCTGCGCAGGCTCTCGTCGCCGGAATCCATGAGGAGCCTGAGTCCCTCCCCATAGCTGAGGAGCGGGGCATCCTCCGCCTGCCCCGCCACCGCGATCGCCGGGGGCTTGCCGACGATGGAGGAGACGGCCTCGACCTTCCCGCTGCGAAACGGGAACGGCGGCTCGATCTCGTCCGTCATCAGGGAGGTGGAGGTGCTGACCGCCGCCTTGATGCCGATGCCGCGCTCCGGCGGCAGACCGAAATGCTTCGCGAGTTGGCGTACCTCCACCTGCGCATCCTCGGAGATGATCCACACGTCGAACCCTTCCTTGGCCAGGACCCGCATGAGGTCCTCCATCTCCGGGGCCGGCTGCAGTCCCATGCGGATCTTCTCGGGCGCGGGATCGCTGTCTTTCTCCTCCAGGAACGCGTAGCCCACGGGCCGGGCGAGCTCCGCCTCGATGACGTCCTTCGCGTAGCCGACGGCTTCGTCCTCCGTGAAGCCCCTGAACAGGCGCGCGAGCAGGGCCCGGCATTCCTTGCGCCCGCGCCGCGCGCAGAAGTCCCGGTACATCCTCACGAAGCCTTTGCGCATGCGCCGCAGCCCCGGCTGATCCGGCCAGACGGACACCGGCATGGCCAGGAGCTGCTGGTAGTCGAAGTACAGCCGAGCCTGCCCGAAAGCCGCGGGGAGGATCCGCCAGAAATCCTCGTCCATCTTGAAATCGAAGCCGGGCGCCGTCGATGACGAGAGGACCATCTTCTGGAACACGACCTCTCCCAGGTCGTTGGGGATGACGACCTCATTGAGCGCGAAGACCGCGGCCGGAGGGTCGTTGGGGTCATGGTCGGGCGAGTCCTTGCCCGCCGCCCTGATGAACTCCTCGATGCTCCCACGCACCGCGGGGTCCCATCTCCCCCCCGCCAAGAGGGGCGGGGGGCCGACGGGCTTGGCGGGCCCGGCTTCCGCGGCGGCCGCGGGCCGCTTCTTGCGCTTCGGGTTCTTGGTCCTCTTGTAGGCGAGCGCCTCGCCGCACGCGGCGACTGCCAGCAGGGCCGCCGCCGACAGCGCCGCCGCGCGGCGCCGGAGAATACCGGTGTCAGGCATTGCGCAACTTGCACAACTCGATGACGCCGGGCGTGCCGCATTGCGAAAGTTGCGCAATGCCTGACACCATCTAATTATTATAGAATATTTTGAGGAAACCATCTTCGCCCTCGAGGTGACATCATGCCGAGCAGGCCCAAATCGACCTTCCTGAAGGAGCCCATCGAGCACTTCGACATCAAGAAGCACAACGCCGTCGCCATCGTCGAGGCCATGTCCAGGATGGCCTGCTCTTCCCGCGACCTCGCCCGCGCCTCCGAGATTTACGACCGCATGCTCGGGGACAAGGACTGCTCCGTCTTCCTCTGCGTCGCCGGGTCCCTCGTGTCCGCGGGCCTGAAGAAGGCGTTCTACGACCTCCTGGCCAACAACATGGTCGACGCCATCGTGGCGACCGGCGCCAACATCGTGGACCAGGACTTCTTCGAGGCGCTCGGGTTCAAGCACTATAGAGGCACCAAGTGGGTCGACGACCACGCCCTGCGCCGCGCGCGGGTCGACCGGATATACGACACCTTCATCGACGAGGACGAGCTTGGGGTCTGCGACAAGACGGTCTCGAACATCGCCGCGAGGCTCGACCCCAGACCCCATTCCTCGCGCGAGTTCATCGCGGAGATGGGCCGGTGGCTCGCCCAGAACCGCAAGGGCGCGGATTCCCTCGTGCGCGTCTCCTACGAGAAGGGCGTTCCCATCTTCGTGCCCGCCTTCTCGGACTGCTCGGCGGGCTTCGGGCTCCTGCACCACCAGTGGCACAACCCCGACCGGCACGTCTCCATCGACTCGGCTAAGGACTTCGTCGAGATCGTCAAGCTCAAGCTCGCCTGCAAGCAGACGGGGCTCTTGATGCTCGGCGGCGGCGTGCCCAAGAACTTCGCCCAGGACATGGCCGTGGGCCCCGAGATGCTCGGCCTGGACACCGTGATGCACCGCTATGCCGTCCAGGTCACGGTCGCCGACGAGCGCGACGGCGCCCTGTCCGGCTCGACGCTGCGCGAGGCGGCCTCGTGGGGCAAGGTGGACACGATGCACGAGCAGATGGTCTACGCCGAGGCGAGCCTTGCCTTCCCGCTCCTGGCCTCCTACGCCTATCACAAGGGGAGCTGGAAGAACCGCAAGGCCCGCAACCTGAGCGCCGTCCTCGACGCCGAATTGGCGCCGGTCCAGAGATAGGTTACGGCAAAGAGAACGCGCCCCTTCCTCGGCGTGCCCGCACCGCTGCGGGACGCCCGCTTCACGGTGCTCCTGCTCCCCTTCGAGAGGACGACCTGCCACCGGAAAGGGACCCGCAAGGGACCCCCCCGCTTCATCGAGGGCTCGCTGGGTCTGGAGCGGTGGGACGAGGAGCTCCGCCAGCAGACCTACAAGGCCGGGATCCACACCCTGGAGCTCCCCCCCCGCGGACAGGCCGCCCGGAGATATTTCCCCAGGGTCGAGGCGGAGGTCTCCCGCATCCTCTCCCTGGGCGGAAAGACGCTCTTCTCCATCGGCGGAGAGCACTCCCTGTCGCAAGCCATCATCCCCCCCTTCCTCAAGAGGTGGCCCGGCTTGTCCATCCTCCATTTCGACGCGCACGCGGACCTGCGGCCCGCTTACGAAGGCACGCCCTTCAGCCACGCCTGCGCCCTCTACCCGGTCTCCAGGAATTGCCCGGTCGTCCAGGTCGGGATCCGTTCCGTGGCGGAGGAGGAGGCGCGTCTCGTGGGCCAAGGCGAGGTGACCACCTTCCTCATGCACGAGCACCGCGACATCCGGAAGCTCGCGGCCAAGGCCCTTCGGGCGCTCACCGACACGGTCTACCTCTCCATCGACCTCGACGGGTTCGACCCTTCCGTCGTGCCCGGGGTCGGCACGCCCCAGCCCGGGGGCTTCTCCTGGCATGAGGCGCTCGACCTGCTCCGGACCGTGGTCCGCGCCAAGAAGGTCGTCGGCGTCGACGTGATGGAGCTCTGCCCCCTCGAGGACGACGTCTCCTCCGAGGTCGCCGCGTCCAAGCTCGTCTACCGGCTCATGGGCTGGCTCCTCAACTCGCGGTGAGCCGGATATACTGCGACCCAGACTGTCTGCGCTACCACACGCCGGGGCACCCAGAGTCCCCCGAGCGCGTCGAGCGCACGGCCCGGCGCCTGCGGGCCGCGGGGCACGCCCTGCTCCAGCCCTTCCGCCAGGCGACCGCCGACGACGTCGGACTGGCGCACGCGGCGGGGCACTTCGAGGCCGTGCGCGACGGCCACTACTGCGAGCCTGACACCCCGCACTACGACGGGATCGACATCTTCGCGTTGAAGAGCGTCTCGGCCGCTGTCTCAGCCGCCTTCTCGGCCATCGGGGGCGAGCCCGCGTTCTCGCTGATGCGCCCGCCGGGCCACCACGCGGGCAAGCGCCGCGCCGCGGGCTTCTGCTATTTCAACAACCTCGCGATCGCGTGCGCGGCGCTTTGGTCGCGCGACCCCTCCCTGCGCATCGGCATCCTGGACTTCGACGCGCACCATGGCGACGGGACGCAGGACATTCTGCAGGGCCGCCCCGGCGTGCTCTACGTGTCCCTGCACCAGGCCCCCCTTTATCCCGGGACAGGGCTCGAATCGAAGGACAACTGCCTCAACCTGCCGCTGCCGCCTGGCACCGGGGAAGACGCCTACCTGCGCTCCCTGGACAAGGGCCTCGACGCCCTGAGACATTTCGGCCCCGGCCTTCTGGCGGTCTCCGCAGGGTTCGACGCCTATGGAGCCGACCCCATCGCGCAGCTGCGCCTCGAGAAGACGAGCTTCCGCCGGATCGGGGCCCTGCTCGCCAAGACGGGCCTTCGGCGCTTCGCGGTGCTGGAGGGGGGATACGCGCCGGACCTGCCGGTCCTCGTCGAGAACTTCCTCGAAGCCTTCCTCTGAGCGGCGCTCTTACTGGCCCAGGAACATCTTGACCAGCCGCTTGCACGCGACCCTCTTCACCCACTTCCTGAGGCTCAGGTGCTTGCGCAGGAGGATCGACAACTCGGACGCCGGCACCCGGAAGACCGCGCAGTCCACCTCCGCGCGCACGGTCGCGGACCGCACGGCTTTCAGAAGGAACCCGATCTCGCCGAAGAAATCGCCTGGCTTGAGCACGCCGAGCTTCCGGGCCCGGCCTGCGTCCTTCTTCCGCCACACCGAGAGGCGGCCGGAATAGACGACGAAGAAATCGTCGCCCTTCTCGCCTTCGCGCAATATCTCAACCCCCGCCGGCCAGGCCTCGAGCGTGATGGCCGGGAAGCTCTCGAGCGTCTGCTCCAAGGCGCTCTTGTCGTCGAGGACCTCGCGGAGCTTCAAGGCCTCGCCGAGCCACTCGAGCGCGGCCGGCCTGATGGCGAGTCTCTTCTCCACGGGGGGCATGGTCCGGGCAATCATACAATTTCCTCAACCCTTGGCAACAGGCGCCCCCGCGCGCCGGCAAGGCAGCAACATATGATGGCTAGAAGCACGTAGTGGTACTTTAAGCTATCTTATATATACTCACCAACCCTAATAACTAAAACATAACCAATGCCCCCGACCCCCGCCTTGCCACGCGGCCATTATTATGCTATCCTGCGAGGCGCTGACCAGCGGAAAAGACAATGGCCGCGAGTTCAAACGTGAAAACGCCGCAGCTGGAAAATTCTAACGCGGCAACACTCTCGCAGGAATACGTGACGGGCATCTGCGAGGGACTCGCATCATTCACCTATTCAAGGAACGGCAACGGGATCAATCTACGATTCTCGCTGAGACTCCAGGAGAACGACAGATCGCTCCTGTTCTCCCTGATGCGCTTCTTCGGCGTGGGGAATGTCTACCATTCGTCTCCGGGCGCCGGCGCGTCATCCGACCGCGGCGGATGTTGGTACTATTGCGTCAGCAAGGTCAGCGACATCGAGCGGATCATCCGACACTTCGAGCTTCACCCCCTTATGGGCAGCAAGGCACGCTCGTTCGATGTCTGGCGGCAGATGTTCGACCTCAAGCGGACCCCGAGAAAGGCGGACACCGCCGCATTGTTCGAGCTTGCTGCAAAGCTGTCTACGCTGTCTAGAAGGCGGCCGGCGACACGGTCTAGAGCCGGCCAATGAGGCACTATGACTGAAACCATCGTCATCGCGAACCAGAAGGGGGGAGTCGGCAAGACGACCACTGCCATCAATCTCTCAGCAGGACTGGCTTCCTCTGGATTCCCAACGCTCATCATTGATACCGACCCCCAGGGAAACGCGACCTCTGGGCTAGGGTTCGACAAGACCGCCTTCAATCCAAATATCTACAATGTGGTCGTTGAGCTGATGCCCTTGGAAAAAACCATCAAAGAGACCACTCTTCCGAATCTCAGCATGGTCGGCGCCAATTCGGACCTGCTGGGGTCGGAAATCGCCTTGGCAACAGCCATTGGGCGGGAAAGCCGCCTCCGCGGGGCCCTATCGAGCATTAAGGAACGGTACCGCTTCGTCGTCATCGACTGCCCTCCATCCCTTGGAATACTCACCATCAATGCCCTTAATGCCGCGGACAAGGTCATCATTCCCATCCAGGGTGAATACTACGCGCTGGAAGGCCTTGCCCAATTCGTGGAGGCCGTCAACAGGGTGCACGACACCCTCAATCCCAGACTAGCCCTTGAGGGAGGCCTCCTGACCATGTTCGACCCAAGGATGCTGCTTTCCAATCAAGTCAAGGAAGAGGTCTCGAAGTTCTTCGGAGCGACCCTGTTCAACACCGTCATTCCTAGAAACATCCGGTTGGCCGAAGCGCCAGGGTTCGGCCAACCCATCATGCAGTACGATCCCAAGTCCCGCGGGAGCCAGGCATACGTTGCTCTGGCACAGGAATTCCTGGCGCGCCGCGCGATCCTGCCGCAGACATCCGGGCGCCAGACACAGCCCGAACCTCAGCCCCTGGAGAGTGAGCTATGACGAGACAAGCGCTTGGCAAAGGCCTTGATTTTCTGCTGCCGAAGACCCCGCAGCCTCCGGACCAGCCGCCCAAGCCCTTCAAGGTTCCCCTCGACAAGATCAGGCCCAACCACATGCAGCCGCGCAAGAACTTCGACCCGGAGAAGCTCAGCGAGTTGGCCGCATCCATCAGGGAACACGGCCTGGCCCAGCCCATCGTGGTCACCTTCGATGAAGAAAGCAAGACCTACGAACTGGTCGCCGGCGAACGACGCTTGCGCGCCGCGGAACTCGCCGGGGTCAAAGAGGTCGACATCGTTGTCAGGCAGGTGGACTCCGACAAGAAGCGGCTCTCCCTCGCCCTCATCGAAAACCTGCAGCGGGAAGACCTCAACCCGATCGAGGAAGCCAACGGCTACCTCCGGCTCATGAAGGAAGCGCAGATCAATCAGGCCCAGCTGACTCAGACGCTTGGGAAATCCAAGTCCGCCATCTCGAACACGCTGCGGCTGCTCGAACTCCCTGAGGAGATGCAGAAGGCCCTGCAATTCGGCCGCATCACCGAAGGCCATGCCAGGGCGCTCTTGATGGTTGAGAATCCGCTGGAAAAACAACGCCTTTTCAGCATCGTCCTCGGGCAGAAGATGTCAGTCCGCGAACTTGAGGACCTTGCTCGACGCATACAGAATGCTCCGGCGCCGATGCCGCCGACGACCCGCCGCGCCGCAAGAACACCGGCAAGAGAGAAGACTCCCGAGATCAAGGACATGGAGACCCATCTCCAGCATATCCTGGGCACAAAGGTTGACATCAAGACTAGAAAAGACCCAGCGACGGGGACGATCACCATCCATTTCTATTCGAATGCCGACTTCGACAGGATTCTGGACATCATAAATAAATGATTATGTTATCAGTCATATTCGCATTGTCATTACTGCTGTCGCCGCCTAGCCGCGCTCAGGCAGACCTCTTGTCGATATCGACCAATCCATTCCTTCCGACCTACCTGGCATTGGCTGCGAACATCAATGATTTCACCAGGTTCGCGGACGGCGGGTCTGACGCCAGCTGGTATGTCGGCTACAACAATGCCTGGATCATCCGCCTGCCGGCAGCGCCTGCGGGCGAGTTCAGCCGCGCCTTCATCGGCGCCAAGCTCGGCCGGGCCAAAACCAGGCCGAGCGAGAACAGGCCCTGGGTCCGGGAGGTCATCTCCGGGAAGGTCTACATGGCCGTTTCGCCGACGCCGGCCTTCAATGCCAAGCAGACCTTCTTCCTGACCGATGCGTCCGACATCCCGGCGGAGCCGGACCCCTCGGCCAGCGTCGAGGGCATCGGCGCGTCGGAATGGTTCTGGGCCGAGGTCCCCTTGGACAGGGTCTCCTTCACGGGCCCGAACTACCTCATCGTGTGGTCCGCCGCCGAGTACTTCCAGAGCGCCTCGAGCTCGCCCATCCTGGCCGCGGCGTCCGTCGACACCTCCATCCCCCAGGAGACCAGCGCCTGGAACAACCGCTCCATCTCCGGCGTGCCGCCGAGGAAGGGCGCCAACGCGCTTCAGACCGCCATCAACAACATCTCCCCGGCCATGGCCGTCAAGCTCGTGCCCGCCGTCACCAGCGAGGTCACGGTGACCGACATCACGGCCCGCCGGCTCGCGGCCAAGTACATCGTGCAGTTCTCCGCGGGGGGGGAGAACCTCGCCGAAGCCTGGGTCGAGACCTCCCAGGACCAGCTGGATTGGACGAGGTCGAGCCGATTCCTGCGCAAGCCTCCCTATGTTTTCACCCTCAACCCGGCCAAGTTGCCTCCCGCGGCCGGCTATGTCCGCGGCGTAGCGCGCGACATCTGCGGGAACACCGGACACAGCATCCCCGTGCCCTTGCCCTATGGCCCCCTCTAGTGCTGCGACCGCCACTTGCTTGCGCCTTGGGAGGCCCGGATTTGAGCCGGATGCAAGGCGCGAGGAGGGAGGATACCAGGCGTATCCGACCGACGAGCAACGCAGCAGCCGGCCAAAGACGGGCCTCCGCGCTACTTAAGGAGAAACGATGCGCTTGCCGAGTGATTTCCCTAAAGAGCGCGGCCGGTCGCTTTCGGGCTGCGACTTCGTCGCTTCTCGCTTGCACCATGCCGCATCAGAGTCACACCTCGGCGGCATGGTGCGCGCTCGTCGCGCATGGTGGGCAGGGAGTTGCTGCATTTCCTGGAGAAGTCCCGGCTTCCCGTCGGCGAACTGCGGCCTTTCTCCTCCGGCTCCGCCGGGAAGACCGTCCCGTTCCGGGGGCGCGCCCTGCAAGCGCCGCCGGTCGATAAGAAGACATTGTACGGATGCGGTTTGGTCTTCTTTGTGAGCTCCGATGAAATATCCATCCAACACTCCCCTGGCTTGGCAGCCAGGGGAGTGTTGGTGATTGACGACAGCTCCGCCTTCCGGCTCGACCCCAAGGTCCCGCTGGTCATCCCCGAGGTCAACGGCCATGTCCTGCGCCGGCGCCTTCGGCTCATCGCCGGCCCCAACTGCACCATGACCCCTCTGGCGGTCGCCGGCATCGCGCTCCATCGCGCGGTGGGCGTCACGGAAGTGCGGCTGGCCACCTACCAGTCGGTCTCGGGCGCGGGCCGCGCCGCCCTGGAGGAGTTCTTCCGACAGGTGCGCGGCCACGGCCGCCTGGCCGTGAAAGGCCGCGCACCTGTCCTCCACTCCAGCATCCCCCACCAAGCCCTTCCCAAGCCCATCGCCTACAACGTCATCCCGCAGGTGGGCGGGTTCGACCAGCGCGGCTGCTCCGGCGAGGAGTCCAAGGTCGCCTCGGAACTCCGCAAGGTCTGGGACGCGCCGACCCTCCGAGTCAGCGTGACGGCCGTCCGCGTCCCCGTGGTCAGAGGCCACTCCATGTCAGCGTGGCTCACCCTGCGTCGGCCGATCTCGCCGGCGGCCGCGCGCAAGCTCCTGGCCAAGACGCCGGGCCTCAAGCTCAGCGCGGACGGGGATTATCCCACGCCCCTTCTGGTGGGGGGGAAAGGCCCGGTCTACGCCGGCCGCATCCGCCAAGGCGCGACCCCGCGGGAACTGTGCCTCTGGCTGTCCTACGACAACCTCATCAAGGGCGCGGCTCTCAACTCGGTGCAGATCGCGGAGGAACTCCTCAAGAAGGGCTGGCTGTAGGCGTGGCGCTTGGAAGCAATGCCGTTTATTTAATGGTGAAGTATAATGTTGTGGCCGGGACGCAAATTCAATATGGGGAGATTTCATGTCCAAATCAGTCGGCATAGACCTCGGGACGACCAATTCATCCATCGCAATCAAACAGGTGCGCACGGAGGTCCTGAGAAACGAGGATGGCGACCTGCTGACCCCGTCCTGCGTCATCCTCCGCCAGGGGAGGCTGCTCGGCGGGCCGGAATTCGTCGTGGGCCGGAGCGCCCTTGAGTGGCGCAAACAGGATCCTGCCAACACGGTCGTGGCCGTCAAGAGATTGATGGGACGCAATTTCCAGGATCCCGAGATCCAGGCGATCCTGGCGGAGGGCAGGCTGCCTTACCGGATCGCCCGCCACTCCCGCGGCACCGAGAACAGCCTTGGGATTCTCTTGCAGGGAAGAGAGTTCACGCCGGAGGAGATTTCCGCCGAGATACTCAAGAGACTGCGCCGGGATGCGGAGAAAGCCTGCGCAGGCTCGGTGGAATTTGCCGTGATCACCGTGCCGGCCTACTTCAACGACAAGCAAAAGCACGCTACGCGGTCCGCGGCCGCTCTGGCCGGGCTCAAGGTCCGCAGACTCCTTTCCGAGCCGACCGCGGCCGCCATCAGCTTCGGGACGGACCAGCTTCAAGGCGGCGAGGCCCGGACGGTTCTGGTCTTCGACTTCGGGGGAGGCACCTTAGACCTCTCCCTCTTGACCGTCAGCGCGGGGCAGTTCATCGAACAGGGCAAGGGCGGCGACATGTGGCTCGGCGGCGAGGACATAGACCGGCTGATCGCCGACCATGTCCTGCGGGAAACCGCCAAAGCCGGTCGGATACAAGACATGGCCCGGTTCATCGAGGGCCAGGAGGAGAAGCGCAAATACCGTTTCCTCGGCGAGCTCAAAGCCGCCGCGGAGGAGGCCAAAATCCGGCTCGGCGCCGAAAGCAAGGCCGGCATCGAGATACTAGACGTATTGAAAGACGCCAAAGGCGCTGTCCTGGACGTAGCCGTGGAGTTGACGCGGGAGGACTTCGACGCCCTGATCGCGCCCATCGTGGAGAGGGCCGTCATGGAGTGTCGCAGGCTCCTTGAGAAAACCCATTTTACCCGCGACATGGTGGATCAGGTTCTGGCCGTCGGAGGCAGCTCCCAGCTGCCGGCCCTTTTGGCCGCGCTGCGGCGGGAGTTCGGCGCGGACAAGGTCTTGCTGCACGAAAGGCCCCTGCTGGCCATCGCCGAGGGGGCCGCCATTTTGAGCCACCGGCTCTCGGATTCCTATGAGTGCCCGGGCTGCGGGGCGGCCGTGGCGCAGGCGCAGACGGTCTGTTCGGGCTGCGGCTTTGACCTGGAGAGGCACACGATCGAGCATGGGGTTTTGGATATCGTTCATGCCGCGGCCCATGACTACCATATCCGCCTGGAAAACGGCGTGATGCATCTTCTCGTCGAGAAGAATACGCCGCTGCCCTGCGAAAAGAAGGAGACCTTCAGGCTGGTTCATCCCGAGCAGAGGCTGATCCATCTGAAGTTTTTCAATCTGGTCAACGAGCGGCACGAATCCATCGGCGACCTTTGGCTGGGCGTGGACGAGGACGGCGGCAGCGGGGAAGAATCCCAAACCCCGCTCCAGGTGGAGATCTCATTGAAGGTGGACGAGAGCAACCTGGTTTGCGTTGATGCCGTGGTCAAGGAACACCCGGAAATCCGGCTCTCCAAGACCCTTTCCAGGGGCAAGGCCGATGAGAAGCTGTTCTTGTCTTTGGAGCAAGCCATTGACGAAGCCAACCGCGAGAAATATCCGACCTATGTGGCCGAAGATTTCACTTGCCGGGCCGTGTCGGCCATAGCGGACATTCATAAGGTGGTGCATCCGGAGACGGACGCCGTGGACGAGGCGACCCATGACCTGGCCCAGCTCAAGATCGAGAAGGCCCAAAGGATGGCCAAGGAGGGACGAACCAGCCGGCCGATGATTTCCTATGCCCAGGTAGCCCTTGATAACTTCGGTCCTTTCATCAAGCCGAAGACCCGGGAGGCCATGCTGAAAAAGATAAAATGCCTTGAAGACATGGACGAGCGCGGAAGCTTCGAGGAGAATGTCCAGGCCGCAAAGGACCTCAATGAAGTCCTTGACCGGCTCGGCCGCGTCAACATGCTGATGGAGATTCGAAAGGCCGGGAACTACTGCGAGGAAGCGGATCCGGCGAAGGCGCCCAAATTCCTGCATGGCCTGGACTCCATCATGGACGCCGTGCATGGCGGCGATATGGACAAGGCCGAAAAACTCATAGATGAGCTTTGCCCTGAAGCCCGGAGCGTTCTCGAGCCGTTTGAGTCCGCCCCGACCTTGGTGCACAAGGACATAACCAAATAGATGGCGGCCGAGGCAAGCTGTCCGATCTGCGACTTGCGCAACCTTCCCGACGGGGCGGCGAGATGCCCTCAGTGCGACAGCGACCTTGCCTGTTTCAGGGCGCTCGACTCAATCCCGGAGGAATCCGCCGGGAAAGCGCCGGCCCGCGAGAAATCCTTTGGACGGGCCGCTATGAGCCTGGGGATCGGTCTTGCCGCGGGCATTATCCTGCTCAACATCTACGGGCTGGAGCGGCTGGAACTTTTGATTGAGGACCAGCAAGCGTCCCTGCTGCGCGCCATCAACAGCCTATCCTTGACGATCGATCGCCGCAGTTGGGCGGCGTCAAAGACCGACACCGCGCCCGCGGCCCAGGAGTTCCTGAACTACCGCGCCCGGGCCGGCGACACCTTGTGGCGCCTTGCGGACCGCTTTTACGGCTCCGGTCGTCTCTATCCGGTCATCATCGAGCACAATCCGCATCTTGGCGTATACGCCTTCGAGCCCGGCTCCGCGGTCAGGATACTCATGGACGGCGCGCAGGCCGGGAAAATCTACAAAAGGCTGAGGGTTGAAAGAGACGGGAAAATCCTGTGGAGTTATCGGGTTTCAGACCTTGACACCCCGGACTCGATAGCCCGGAAGTTCTACAAAGCGGAAGATGCCTCTGCCTGGGTCAGGGGCCTCGATTCCAAGGCGACCCTCAAGCCGGGCGGCCGGATACTGATACCCCTGCCCGGTTCCCCGCCATGAGCGCGAATCCCAAGACTCCAGCGACCTTGCTTGGACGGGCCGGGAAATTTCTCGCCGGAGGGAATTACCACCAAGCCAAGATAGAATACGAGGCCTTCCTCCGGGTTTGCGCCGCCCATGAGCAGGACGGCATTCTGGAGAGAATCCGCCTGTGCGAAAGGCACATTCAACAATCCAGGGCGCAAGCCCTGGCCGGCAAAGCGGAAAACCTGGCCGCCAAGGGCAGGTTGCGGGAAGCCCTGGACTGTCTCGAGGAGGCCGGCAAGAATTCAGACGCTGCGGAGATTCAAGACAAGGCCGAATGCCTCAGGCGGGATTTGCTTCGCCAGGACCTTTTGCAAGAGGCGAAGGCTATGGTGAAAGCCGGCAGGCATGCGCAAGCCGCCGAGCTCTACGGCAAGGTTTTGGAGGCCGCGTGGGAGGGCTCTCTCGTCATTCGGCGGGCGGCATGCCTGGTCCGGGCGGGGAAAGGCGCGCAAGCGAAGGCGGCGCTCAACGAGCTTCCGGCCGTCCCGCCGGCCGAGGGGTGGTGGGCGGGGGCGCAAGCTCCCGATCCGGGGACCGTCTACGCGCTGGGGTTTGTCCTGGCCGAGACCGGCAGGCTATACGAAGCGCTCAGAACTTGGGACCTCCTCGCCGGCCAGGACGCGGCCTTCCTTGAGCAGCACGCGGCGCTGCGGTCCGCATGGCTGGCAGACCTTCACCAGCGGCTGACGGGAGCCGGCGCCGACCGAGCGATATCGCGAGGAAGTGCCGCCTGCGAGGATGAGATACGCTATCTCCTGGCCTCGACCTCCGCAAGCCTGAGCGCCGATATTGTCGAGCGCTGCCGATATGCCGCAATCGAGAGGTTGTGGCAGGAGGGGCGCTACGAGGCCGTCCGGGAGTTTTTGCCGCCGTGTCCCGCCCGGCCCGAGATCGTGGCCCTGTATGCGAAGACCCTATACAAGCTCTGCGAGGCGTCGGACCAGCGCCTTGACGAATTGGCCTGTTTCTGGCTGGGGGCGGTCTTCGATCCCGAGGTCGCCGCCGCTTTTTCGCCGGAGGCCGGACTGCGCGACCCTGTCCGGGAAAAGCTGGTCGAGGCGGCTGAAGATCTCATTCGCGGGCATGTTTCCCAAGGAAGCGAATCCGCGCGGACGGTTTTAGCCTTCTGGAATATAGAGAAGAAACTGGTCCGGGATATTGCGGGCCTCGCGGGACCGGACGCGAGGCATTTGGCGTGCCCGCCGCGGTTTGCCCGGAAATTCGGCCGGTCCGAGAGCGTGCTCCGTCTGATCATGAGCCGCCCCGATTTCTTCCCGGATCGCGAGCAGTATCTGCGCGCCGGAGGATTTTACTCCCCCGGCATGGCCAGCCTTTTCCACCTTGAGGCCGGGGAATATGAGGAGGCCCTCGGCGCGCTGCCTCAGGCCGCGGGCTCCGAGTTCGTGGAGTATTGCGCAGACCGCGTGCATTTCTCCTATGGACTCTATCGCCTGGAAAAGGGGTTCTCGAAACCCGGGCGCTACCTGAAGCGGTCCGCCAGACTTTTCGATCTCTCGCCCGGCTATGAGCGGGAGCTTCTGCGCCGGGCTCGCGAGGTGGACGGCGTGGACGCTCTCGTCAGGTGGGAGGCCGCGCTCCGGGAGGTCTGCGCGGCGAAGCCTACCCAGGCGATCCAGGCGGCGCTCTCCTGGGTCACAACCCAACGCTGCCTGGAGATGGCCAACGACGACCATATCGGCCCCGAGGAAGTGGAGCGCGGCTTGAAGACTGCCCTGGAGCTTGACCCCGCCAATGAGCTGGCCCGCAGCACCCTCGGCGACAATCAGATCCCTTTGCAGCTGTGCCAACTTACGGCGGCCCTGTCCAAGAATAAGATGAACGCCGCCGCGCGGCTTGCGGCGCAATCCGAGCACCCTCCCGTGCGGGAAACGTTTTTCCTATATATGGACAAGATGCTGCGCGATATCCAAGGCGACGGGCTGCTGTCGTTGCAGGAGAAGGAAATGCTGCTCGCGGACATGACGAAGTGGTGCGCGGCGGTGGACCCGGGCCACGCCATTCTGGACGAGATATCCGCCTCATCCGCTCGGCGATGAATCCATACCAAGTATTGAATCTCCGCAGAGGCTCCACCGGCCGGGACGCTGTCCAGGCCGTGGCCGCGGCCCTGAAGGAGAGGAAGTATTCCAGCCGCGAAATCGCCCTGGCCCAGAGGGCGCTTTTGGATCCGGTTTCCAGGGGCGTCCAGGAGTTCTTGAATTTCATCGAGCTTGAGCGCCCGAGAAAGGAACCCGGCCCTGAGGTCCGTCCCGAATGCCGCTTGCGATATCTGCCGTCTTTTGAGAATGTCTGACTCCGCAGGCTCGGAAATTTCGGGTCAACCCCCGGCGACCAGGGGGAAAAAGGAATTTATCCGGGGCAAACTGGCCGGGTTCCAAACAAAAATATACGAGCTCAATCGCGGTCTGCGGGAGCAGGAACAGGTCTTTCGGTCGCGCGAGGAGGAACTGTTGGGCCGGATCATGAGCGTTTTGGACGTTATGGACGGCCTGGAGGAGGAGATCGCCGCGGTCAAGGCCGGTTCCGCCGGGCCGGTCCCGCGGTGGGTGGTGATCCTGGGCTCGATCCAGAAGCGTCTGCAGGGGCTCCTTGAGTCCCGCCACGTTTTTCCCATCGAATTTCCGGAGCACAAAGCCTCCCTGAATTGCTGCAAGGTGGTGGAGACGAGGGAGGCCGGCCATATGGAAGACGAGACCATTCTGACCGTCGTCAAAAAAGGTTACCTCAACAGGCGGGAAAATCGGGTTCTGCGCAAGGCGGAAGTGGTTACGGTGCGCAATCATGCTTGACCGCTGGTGGTGAACGGCATGTTTCTGCTGGATTATCAGGGAACGTTTACTCCTCAAGAAGGGCTGGCTGTAGGCGTGAGGCGTCCTACAGCAGGGTCAGGAGCCAGTAGGACGCCGCGGACACTGCCGCCGACGCCGGGATGGTCATGAGCCAGGCCATGACGATCTCGCCGCCCACGCCCCAGCGCACCGCGGTGAAGCGCCGGAGGCTCCCCACGCCCATGATGGCGCCCGTGATGGTGTGCGTGGTGCTCACCGGCACGCCCAAGGCCGTGGCCAGGTAGAGGGTCATGGCCCCGCCCGTCTCCGCGCAGAACCCGTCCACGGGCCGGAGTTTCGCCACCTTCTGCCCCATGGTCTTGACGATGCGCCAGCCGCCGAAGAGCGTGCCCAGGCCCATGGCCGCGTGGCAGGAGAGCACGACCCAGAGCGGGACGTGGAACGTGGGCCCCAGGAGGCCCGCCGAGAAGAGCAGGACCGCGATGATGCCCATGGTCTTCTGCGCGTCGTTGCCGCCGTGGCCCAGGCTGTAGAGGGCGGCCGAAATCAGTTGCCCCTTCCGGAAGATGCCGTCCACTCTGCTGGGCGTGGCCCTGCGGAACCCCCGGTAGACCGCCACTCCCAAGCCCAGCCCCAGCGTCAGGCCGAGGAGCGGCGCCGCGATCATGAAGACCAGGGTCTTGATGATGCCGCTCCACACCAGCGCCGCGGTCCCGACCTTGACCAGCGCGGCGCCCATGAACCCGCCGATGAGGGCGTGGGAGGAGCTCGTGGGCAGGCCCCAGTGCCAGGTCAGGAGGTCCCAGGCGCAGGCCCCCAGCAGGGTCGCCACGATGATGCGGCGGTCCACGATGGCCGGGTCGATGATGCCCTTGCCGATGGTGTTGGCCACGTGCAACTCGAAAACCAGGAACGCGATGAAGTTGAAGAAGGCCGCCCAGATCACGGCCTGCTTGGGAGAGAGGACCCGGGTGGATACGACTGTGGCGATGGAATTGGCCGAGTCGTGGAAACCGTTGATGAAGTCAAAAACCAGCGCGAGCGCAATAATGGCGATGAGCGAGGCGTCCATGGCTTGCCGTCCGCGGAGATTGAAACATATTGTCCCCGCGGTGGCCAACCGGAAGACAGCGGACGATCGTCATGAACCTCTCGGCGAAACCGCAGACGCCGGCGAAGTCTTACGAACCCCAGAGCCGCAGCCCGGGAACGCTGCAGATCTCCGCGGTCTCGACGGTCAGAAGCAGGGATGAGACGGTCGGCTTGGTCAGGAACTCCGCCAGTATCCGCTCGTTCTCCGCGCGC
This sequence comes from Elusimicrobiota bacterium, assembly GCA_016209035.1. Classification (GTDB taxonomy): domain Bacteria; phylum Elusimicrobiota; class Elusimicrobia; order UBA1565; family UBA9628; genus JACQWX01. The sequence continues at coordinate 28,095 of JACQWX010000101.1, forward strand.
CTGTCGCCTCCGCGAATTTGGGGGGCCAGCTGCCGCACATGTGCTCGAAGTCCTTCCGGTTTGAGGGGCCGGGCCTGTTCTTCAGCCGAGAAGCGCGCGGAAAACCTTGACCACGAGCCAACTCACGGCGCCGCAGATGGGGAAGGTCAGCACCCAGGCCGTGATGAGCTCAACCGTCACTCCCCAGCGGACGGCGGTCAGGCGCCGCGTCGAGCCCACGCCCATGATGGCCGTCGAGATGGTGTGGGTCGTGCTCAGCGGTATCCCGAGCCGGGAGGCCAGCTCGATGGTGGAAGCGGCGGCCATCTCGGCCGCGAACCCCTGATGGGTCTCCAGCTTCGTGACGCGCATGCCCATGGTCTTCATGATCCGCCAGCCTCCGGTCATCGTCCCAACGGCCATGACCCCGGCGCACAGCAGCATGACCCAGAGGGGAATGGCGAAGGTTTGGAGAACGCCGCCCATGACCAGGGCCATGGTGAAGACGCCCATGAACTTCTGGCCGTCGTTGGAGCCGTGGCTGAAGGCCATGAACGCCGACGAGCCCACCTGCAGCCACCGGAACAGGCCGCGGACCTTGCCCGGCACGCTGTGCCGAAACAGCCTGTAGATGAGAACCATGATGACGAAGCCGCCCATGAAGCCGAAGCAGGTGGAGAACACCAACCCCAGCAGCACCTTCTTCCACCCCGCCCACAGGAGGACGCCCGGCCCGGCCGTGGCCAGCCCCGCCCCGGCCAGGCCGGCCACGAGGGCGTGCGTTTCGCTGGTCGGGATGCCCCAGCGCGCGGCGATGCTGGACCACAAAATCAGCCCGACGGTGGCGCCGCCCACGGTCACCAGGTCCACAGCCTGGGGATCGATGATCCCCTTGCCGATCGTGCTCGCGACGGCCGTGCCCGAGAGCACCCCGAGGAGGTTAAGGACCGCGGCCATGGCGACGGCCTGGCGCGGCGACAGCGCCCTCGTCGAGATCACGGTCGCGATGGCGTTGGGCGCGTCCGTCCAGCCGTTGACGAACTCGGCCCCGAGGACGAGCATCAGGACGATTCCCAGCCCGAGCGAGATTTCAGGCATCGCTACCCCCTCAGCCGTTCTTTGCGACGATGCCCTCGATCGTGTGCGCCACCTCCTCGCACTTGTCGATGGCGCGCTCGATAGCCTCGAAACCGCGGTCCCACTTGATGACTTCCAGGGCGTCCGCCCCGCTGGCGAAGAGCCCCTCGAGGGCCTTGGACAGCAGGGCGTCCCCCTCGTTCTCGAGGCGGTTGATCTCGATACAATGGTCCAGCAGGCGCCGCGTCTTGTCCGGGGCGCGCAGACAGGACACGGCCTTGCGCACGGCCTCCACGGCCTGCGCCAGCACGTCGGCCAGGGCGGCCAACTCCGGCCGACACGCCTTGATTCCGTAGAGCCGCATCCTGTTGGCCGTGCTCTGGATGATGTCCACGATATCGTCGAGCTCGCTCGCCAGGGCGTGGATGTCCTCCCGGTCGAAGGGGGTCACGAAAGTCCGGTTGAGCTTGTCCTTGATCTCGTGGGTGGTGATGTCCGCCTCGTGCTCGATGTCCCGCAGCTGGTCGAACGACGGAGACCGCAGGTCCCATTCCCGCACGAGGTCCCGGAACAGCCCCGCGGCCTTCACCCCGGCCTCAGCCTGCACGATGAACAGCTCGTAGAACTTCTCCTCTTTCGGAATCAGACTCAATGCCACGTGTGTTCTCCTTCGCCTTTCCTAGAAACCGGCCTGCAGCGCGATGCGCAGGATACCGTAGCCCTTGGCCCTCTCTGCCTGGCGGACGACATAGTTCGCCTGGGCCTTGATCCGGTGCCCGTCGATGAGCCAATTCAGGCCGGCCGTGGTCTCGTTCGCGATGTCTCCTCCCGCGGCCGTGTCAGGCTCCCACCAATCGAAACGCGCCACGGCCTGGAGTCTGGGGTGAAAGAACCATCCGGCCTGCCCATACGCCGTCCGTCTGCCCGGCGAACCCGCCTCCGAGGTGGCTCCGTGCCCCGCCGCGTATTCTCCTTTAAGGGACCACGGGGGACGCGTCCACGAGGCTTCCAGTCCCCAACGCTCATTGAGAAACCGCGCTCCCTTGCCGTGGCCATGGTAGGCGGACGCTCCCACATGAAGACCGGCCAGCGGCTCGGCCTCGACCTTGCACGCCGCGTCCTTGTCGCGATTGGCGTCGAGCGAGTTGGGCCCCTCGCCGTTGAACGCCCCCAGGGAGACCGCCCAGATGCCGCGGCGATACGCGGCCAGGGCCCCGATGTCCCGGTAGTCGGACCAGCCCAACACAGCGCTCTGCGCCGCCCTCTCCACGGTCTCGAGTTGGGCCGACGAATCCAACCCCTCCCAGCCGAACGGAGGCTTGAACTGACCCACCTTGAGCGAGGCGCCCTCCAAACGGCCCCATCCGGACACCACGATGGCCGCGTCCTTGAGGATCATGGTCTTGGGATCGGCCTGCGCGGCCGTCAGCGAGCCTCCCTGGGCGGAGGTCTTAATGTTGAGGGGCTTGGCAGGGTCGATCATCACGAACCAGTCGACTTGGGGGTGGACCTGCCCGGAGAGCTTGATCTCCGCGCGCCTGACTGAGAAGCCGTCCCTGGCCCCGGGCTTTTGATCGCTGACGAACCAGCCTTGCAGCAGCCCGTTCACCTTGACCGGTCCGGCCTTGAACCCGCCCGCTGGCGGCTCAAGGCCCTGGGCGGCCAGCGTTCCGGCCAGCACGGAGATGACGAGCCCCGACACGGTCGCGCGGCGCTCGATCATGATTGCCCATAGGATAACACCGGGTGAGGCGGATGTCCGTAGCGGCCGTGTAAAACCCGGATGACAGCCGCGTGACGGCGTTCTAGGAAGGCAGAAAGAGCGCCCCGGCTTCCTACCTGCCCGAGTCGATCACCCTTAGCGACTCGATCACGGAGAGGTTCTTGGTCGGAAGGCAAATGACGCGTTCTCTTCCGTACTCCGCCCGCAGAGCGCCCAACACCTCATCGAGCCACGAGGGGCCTACGGAGAGGACGCCGTCGAAATCAAGTTCGATTGGTTCGCCGGCAGCCGGCCTCAGGCGGGCTTTCATGGCGAGCGCCGCCTCTCTGCCGGCGGGCCGCGATGTCAGGATCTCACCGTATTGCTTCAGCCTGATTCTCATTTCAAGCTCCAAAGGATGAGCGTGACCGTTCCGGCGGGCTCGGCTGGAAAGCGAGAAAGCTCCTCCCGGCAAACTCCACCGAGCCGTCCATACTCCACCAGTCCGACCCCGGATCGGCAGGCAAGGCCTCGCCCCTCGCTCGCGACGACGATGTTCCTGACGAACTTCAACCCGTTGCCTCTGTTTTCCGGAGCGCGTCCGGACAGGGTCCTCTCAAATGCGGCGACAAGGGCGGCCTGTTCGTCCGGGATCGTCGGGTCCGCTCGGGTCAACGACCGAAAAACCCCCTGCCCCCGGTCCGCAACGCAGATCCACAGCCTTCCGCCGGTGGCCTGGGTCTCGAACCAGCATCCGGGAACGTCGCGCCAGTTCCCCAGGTTGTGATCAAAGGAGTTGTTTCCAACTTCTCCTGCCACCGATATCGCGAGCGGCAGATCGTCTTCTTTGAGCCCCATTCTCGCGAATGATCTCAGGCGACCCAGGCGGGCCGTGAACACATCCCGCGTCTCGCAGACGACCTCCCCTGGGGTTTCGGCCGGGCTGGCAATCGAGGCATACCAGGATAGCACCGCGCTGAGCTGAGGCGCTCCCGCAAGGAAGTAGCGCCTCATTGGGCCGCGGCCGCGAGGTTCGAGAATGCCGGAGGCTACCAGAATCCTCAAGTGCCGATGGATCGCCTGGGGAGAAATACCCAGCATTTTGACCAATTCAATCGGCCGAGCACAGTCTCTCTCCTGAATGATCTTTACAATCCGCGCTCGCGTCTCCGTCTTCATAGTTGATGATATAGTATAAACTATAATATAGCAAGTGCCCGCATCAACTCACGTAAGATGTTCCCCAACGGAGCGATATAGCGTTCCTGTTGGTTAGGAAGGCAGGGGGAGGGTAAAGCGGAAAGTCGAGCCTTGACCCGGAGGGCATTCCGCCGCCACGGTCCCTCCATGGGCCTCGACGATGTGTTTCACGATGGCCAGCCCGAGCCCGGTCCCGCCCATCTCGCGCGAGCGGGACTTGTCGACCCGGTAGAAGCGCTCGAAGATCCTGGGCAGGTGCTCGGCCGGGATGCCGCAGCCCGTGTCCTGCACGAAGACCGCGGCATGGCCGGGCTCGACTGCCGCCCAGACCCGGACCGTGCCCGCCTCGGGGGTATGCTTGACCGCGTTGTCGAGGAGGTTGGTGAGGACCTGCTTGACCTGGCTCCGGTCTACCGACAACTCCGGCATGTCCGGGAAAGGCTCGACCCGCAGGGCGATGCGCTTGCGCTCGGCCAGGGGCTTCAAGGCCGCGGCGGCCTCCGCCGCCACCCGCATGAGCGACACGGGCTCTTTCGCGGGCGGACGGCCGCCGGACTCGATCTCCGAGAGAGCGAGCAGGTCGTCCACCAGCCGCGCCATGCGGTCCGCGTTCTTCTCGATCTCCCGCGTGAACTCGGCGCGGCCCCTCGGGTCCTCGGGTCCTCCGGACGCGAGCGTCTCCGCGTAGGCCTTCACCGCGGATAGGGGCGTGCGCAGTTCGTGCGAGACGTTGGCGACGAAGTCCTTCCTCATCTTCTCCAGGCGCTCGAGCCTGCCGAGGTTCTCCTGGATGCGGGAGGCCATCTCGTTCAAGGTCAACGCGAGCTGGCGATGCTCGTCCGAAGGAAGGTCCCGGACGCGGGCCGAGAAATCGCCCGACGCCAGGCGCTCCGCGGTGGCGCGGATGTCCTCCAGGGGGCGGCTCAGCGAGCGCGACAGCCACAAGGACGCGAGCAGGGCCGCGGGCAAGAGCCCAAGGGTGACCGCGGCCAGGGAGCGGCGGATCCTGCCGATGCGTTTCTCGACCTGGGTCAGCGGCAGCGCCAGGCGCACGACACCGGCGGGGCCCCCGGCACCGTCCACGCGGACGGCGGCGTAGAGTTCGTCTTCGCCGACGGTGCTGCTGCGGCGGATGGAGACCCCCTTGCCCCGCGCCAAGGTGGCGCGCACTTCGGGCCGGTCGCGGTGGTTCTCCAGAGAGGGCACCCGTTCATCGGGGAGGCTCGAATCCGCCAGCACGGTCCCGTCCGCGCCGATGAGGGTGAGCCGGCAACTGGCCGCCTTTCCCAGCGCCGCGGCCCGCTCCGCCAGGAGGGGACTGCGGCGCGCGAACGTCCCAGCGTCCAACGGGGCAGCGGCCAGCCCTGCCTGGGCCAGGAGGTTGGCGGAAAGCTCCTCCATCATGTGCCGCCGCAGCACCCGGTTGAGCAGCAGGTCGGTCGAGGCCATGGCTAGGCACACGAGAGCACAGAAACCCACCGCGAGCTTCCGCGAGAACCTCCGGAGGAACCAGGACACCGCCCGTGGACCCCTTTCAGTCCGGCTTCAGCCGGTAGCCGACGTTCTTCACCGTGATGAGCCGTCCGGCCTCCGGCCCCAGCTTGTCCCGCAAGCGGGCGACGTGCTGGTCCACGGTGCGCGTGTCGATGTCCATGGCGCGGTCGTATCCCCACACCCTCTCGAGAATCTGCTCCCTTGTCAAGGCCTTGCCCTGCGCCAGGAGGAAGCAGCGGAGGAGCTCGAATTCCTTGGCGCTCAAGCTCGCGGGCCGCCCGCCGACACGCACCTCGTAGCGCTCCAGGTCGACCTCCAGAGAGCCGGCGCGCATCGGGACCTCCCCGGCCGCCTGCCCGCCGCGGCGAAGGAGCGCCTTCACCCGCGCCAGGACCTCGCGCACGCTGAAGGGCTTGGTCACGTAGTCGTCCGCCCCGAGCTCCAGGCCCAGGACCTTGTCGACCTCCTCCTTGCGCGCCGTCAGCATGAGGATGGGGGTCTTGGCCCGCCGGCGGACCTCCTTGCAGAACTCGAAGCCGTCGAGCTTGGGGAGCATCAGGTCCAGGATGACCAGGTCGGGCTTCGCGCGGCAGAAGGCCGAAAGCCCCTCCTCGCCGTCGTGCGCGGCGGCCACCCGATACCCGGCCTTCTCGAGGTTGTACCTGAGGACCTTGACGAGGGACTTCTCGTCCTCGACGATCAGGATCATCGCGGCTTCAGCCATTGGGCCGCGGCGCCGCAAGGATCTCTTCTCCAGCCCGCTTCTCCCACGCCCGCAGATGCTCCTTCCACATCTGGTCCAATGGAGACCCGGGACCAATAGACGGAATCAGTCCAAAGAGGATAGCCCCTCGAAAGAACGCCGAGTGCAAATCAAGACGGCCATCCGGCAGATTCTTGATGCTGCCCCTCTTCTCAAGCGCCCCCAGATACTGATACGGATTGATCAGGCCGTATGCCCGCTTGCACTTTTGCGCCAGCTCTTTCTTCTCGATGGGCCCGAAGAGGGCGAGAATGTTCATTATTTTCTCATGCCCTGCCGCACTTCGTTTGAAGTTGTACATCGCCGCAAATTCCTTGTCTCGCAACTCGGACGTCGTTCTGTTTACCGCGGCATCCCAATCGTCAGGCTCGATTCTCCCGTCAACGTCGCCATTGACCAGATGGTGCCCAAGGACCTGAATCGAGTGCGGGTACCCCCCTGTCAGATGGATTTTCTGTTCCAGAAACGTCTGATTCCATTGCATCCCGACATCCGCAAATCCCTTTGTCAGAATCTCGACCGCCTCTTGGGGGGGCATGGCACTAAGTGCGATGGGATCAAAATCGCGTCTCGCAGAGGCGTCTCCTTGGACGAAGGCTTCATAAGCCTTCTCCAGCCCGACAAGCAGAAATGACACGTTCCCCAAGCCCTTGAAATCGAGAGCAGCCAATATGCCGCGCAGCATGGAAGCCGCCACTTCCACGTCGGCAATGTTCTGAATCTCGTCAATCACTATCAACACACCATCTCTTGGTTCTGGCGATTCCTTCAATGTCCGAACCACGTTGCTGAGTATGGAGACAACCTCATCTCGTAGCACGGTCTGCTTCCTCTCGGCGGGTTGCGTGGCAACCTCAACTCCAAATGCGCCTATGCTGAACTTGCCGTTCTGCCACATCCTTCCCAACCGTTGTCCGATGTCTTGAAGCCAGGCCCCCGGCATGGAATCCGTCAAGTCGTTGAGGGCCGCTTCCAGAACGCTTCCGAAACTCTGCCTTGGCGCCGCCGCATAGTATGCCGTCACAAATCGAAGGGCATACAATTGCTTGTTGCCCTTCGACGAGATGCTGCTTATCAGTTTCGCCAGCGCAGTCTTGCCGATGCCCCGTTCTCCAAACAGGAAGAAGCTCGATGGCCGGCCTTGGCGGGTCTCGGACATCTTCTTCAGAATGAGGAGGCTTTGTGCAGCCCTTCCGGCAAATAGATAGTCTGGCACGACTCCATTCGGGTTGAATGGATTATGTTTGGCCCACATGGTCAATCTCCATGGCTGGAGACCTTCCTGAAATGCTGTCTTTTCTAGAAGGCACCATTTTTCTATAGAATCGCCATATTTTATTGTGTCCTGTTATAGAATGGCGCATGTCCTTTATAGAACCATTATAGTATGATTGCCGCGCCATATCAACAATAGGATTGGCCCCGAGCCTTCTTCAGCCTCTCCACGAGCCCGCCCCGCTTGAAGAGCGGGCGATAGTCGCCCGCGTTCTTGCCCAGGTTGTCCTTGAGGTAGCCGATGTGCCGCGCGATGACCTCGGCATAGATGTCGCGGTCGATGCCCCAGCGCTCCTTGAAGTGCGTCCTCATGAAGCGGTGCGCGCCGCCCAGTTCGCCTTCGAGCCTCTTGCGGGTGATCTCGTAAAACTCGATGGTGTTGGACAGCAGGGAGTACTCGTCCTTGAACCCGGCGATCTTGCCCTCCTGGAACTCGTAGAACAGGAACAGGAGCTTCTCCAGGTAGCAGCGGTCCGCCATCTGGCCCAGGAGGTCGCCGGACCCCAGCATCTTCCCCAGGATCTCCACGTTCCCCGATTCGAACCTCGTCCCGGCGATGTCAACGTGCAGCCCGGTGCACCCGAGGATGCTCGCGCAAGCGTCCGGGAAGTCCGGCGCGAAGCCGCGGTCGCCGCAGTAGCGCCGCATGAACGCGATGCTCCTGTCCACGTGGCGGGCGGTGTGCTTGGCGCCCGTGCCCGAACGGTCCGTGGACTCTTGGATGTAGCCGGCGTCGTGGAACAGGGCGGCCAGGGTCCCCAAGGACAACTCCCGGTCCGAGAACCTCATGCCTTCCGCGCAGGCGCCGTGCATGAGCCGGACAGTGGCCAGCAGGGTGTCCGTGGTGTGCTGGAGGTCGTGGTACTCGGTGTTGCAGGCTCGATACCCCGGACAGCGGCCGGCGAAGAGGTCCGAGACGTCCGTGAAGGCCCGCTCGACCGGCCGCAGGTCCGCTTCGGCCGACATGAGCCGCAGGAGCCGCGCCGTCTCCTGCCAGACCGCGGCCGGATCGCCCATCCGGACGAAGTCTTCGAGGGTCGGCCCGAGCTTCATCTGCGCGGCGGGATGGCGTCGGCGCCGAAGTGCGGGACCAGGGCCTTGGGCAGCCTCACCGAGCCGTCGGCCAGCTGGAAATTCTCCAGGACCGCGGCGAAAAGCCGCCCCACGGCCACGCCGCTCCCGTTGAGAGTGTGGACGAATTCGGCATCCCCCTGGGCCCCGCGCCGGAACCTGGCCTCCATGCGCCGGGCCTGGAAGTCGGCGCAGTCGGAGCAGGAGGATATCTCGCGCCACTTGGCTTCCCCGGGCATCCACACCTCGAGGTCGTAGGTCTTGCGCGAGGCGAAGCCCAGGTCCGCGGCGCACAGCGACACCACGCGGTGCGGGATCTCGAGGTCCTTGAGCACGTCCTCCGCGTCGGCGGTGAGCTGCTCGAGCGCGGCCAGGGAGTCCTCCGGCTTCGTGATCCAGACCAGCTCGACCTTGTCGAACTGATGGACCCTGATGAGCCCGCGCACGTCCTTGCCGTAGGACCCGGCCTCGAGCCTGAAGCAGGGCGTGAAGGAGACGAGCTTGACCGGCAGGACGGACTCGTTGATGATCTGCTCGCGGACCAGGTTCGTCAGGGGGACCTCCGCGGTGGGGATGAGGAACATGTCGCCGCTCCCCTCCTCCTCGCCCGCGCTCGTCTTATAGAGGTCCGGCTCGAATTTCGGGAGCTGGCCCGTGCCCTCCGCGATCTCGCGCTTGACCAGGTAGGGCGGCCATATCTCCTCGTAGCCTTTCGCCAGATGCTTCTCCAGCATGAAGGAGATGAGCGCGCGCTCGAGCCTCGCGCCCGCCCCTCTCAGCAGGGCGAACCGGGAGCCGGAGAGCTTGGCCGCCGAGGCGAAGTCCAGGATGCCGAGCTTCTCTCCCAACCCGTGGTGGTCGAGCGCCTTGAAGCCGGCCGGCCTGGTCTCCAGGCCGGTCCGGACGACGACGTTGTCCTCCGGTCCGTTTCCCATCGGCACCGAATCGTGAGGAAGATTGGGAAGGCTCATGCTCGCCGTCCGCACGGCGACGGCGAGCGTTTTGAGCGCGTCCTCCTCCCGGTCGAGGTCGCCCTTGAGGTTGCCCGCCTCGGTCTTAAGCTGCGTCGCCGCGGCCTGGTCCTTGACCGCCATCGCGGCTCCGATCTTCTTGGACGCGGCGTTGCGCCGGCCGCGGATATCCTCCACGAACGCGAGCTTCTTCCGGTATCGGGCGTCGAGCTCGATGAGCTCGTCGAGGACCGGCAGATAGCGGCCGCCCCTGTTCCGGATGCCCGCGCGAGCGCGCTCCGGGTCCTGCCGGATCAGCCTAATGTCAATCATGGCTTGACTTTGACGATGCTCTCGATCGTCTGGATGTCGCCCTGTTCCCCCGGGGAACCCTTCGCGACCTCGGGCCGCGGCTCCACCATGATCGCGAGCCTCAGTTCCTCCACCCTGTACCCAGCCCGGGCCATCCTGGCGACGTAGAGCCGGACGGAGACCGTAGGGTCCACGCTCGTCTCGATCGTCCGCTGGGCCCCGATCCTCGGGATGCGCTTCTCCTCCACCAGGAACGGCACGGTCCAGCTGCCCTCCGTGGAGCCGACGGCCCGCGGCCTGCCGGGCGCCAGGAGCGCTGAGACGCAGTAGCGCAGGAGAATGCCCTCCACTGAAACCGGGCTCGCGTTCCTGACCGCGACCTTGGCGCGCACCCGCGCCTTCAAGACCCCGTTGCGCAGCGGCAGAGCCTCCACCTCGCGGAACTTGCGCGTCGCCGGCAGGCCCTCGCCGGCTTCCCACCGCACGCCCTCGAGCTTGATTTCGGCCCGCGCAGGCGCCGCCGCGAAAGCGGCCGCCCCCAGCAGGAGCGCCGGCCAGAGCCTAGGCATCGGGCTTGGGCGGCGGGGGGAGTTCCGGCGCGATGACCAGTTCCACCGCCACGGGAGCGGCCCGGGCCACCCGGTCGCCCTCCTCGAGCCGCACCAGCCGCACGCCCTGCGTGTTGCGCGAGATGGTCTTGATGTCCTTGCAGCGCAGGCGGATCGCCTTGCCCTTTTCCGTCATCACCATGAGATGGTCGTCGTCGGTCACGAGCTTCACGCCGATCACCGAGCCGTTGCGTTCCGTGGCCTTGATGGTGATGACCCCTCCCCCGCCGCGGTGCTGGCCGCGGTATTCGGCCAGGTCGGTCCGCTTGCCGTAGCCGAACTCGCAGACCGTCAGCAGGGACTCCTTGGTGTCCGGAGGGAAGGCCTCCATGCCGACCACCTGGTCGCCCTCTGCGAGCCTGATGCCGCGCACTCCCACGGCGTTTCTCCCCATGGCGCGCACGTCATCCTCCTGGAACCGGATGGACATGCCGTCCTTCGTGGCGATGAGGATATCGTCGGAGCCGCTCGTATGCTGGGCCTCGACGAGGACGTCGCCCTCCTCCAGGCCGATGGCGATGATGCCGCTGCGGCGGATGTTCTCGAACTCGGCTAAGCCCGTCTTCTTGACGGTCCCGTTCCTGGTGCACATGACCAGGAAGGTCTCCTTGCCCTTCTTCTCCTCGAAGGACCTGATCGCGATGGTCTCGGTGATCCTCTCCTCTCCCGAGATGGACAGGAGGTTCACCGCGGCCCTGCCGCGGGAGGATCGGCCGGCCTCCGGCACCTCGTAGGCGCGCAGGGCGAAGACGCGGCCCCGCGAGGTGAAGAAGAGAAGGGTCGCGTGGGTGTCGGTCGTGAAGAAGTGCTCGATCCAGTCCTCCTCCTTCACCTCGGCGCCCATGATGCCCTTGCCGCCCCGTCCCTGGGCCTCGTAGGTCGCCACCGGGATGCGCTTGATGTAGCCCAGGTTGGAGATGGAGATGACCACCTCCTCCTTGGCGACGAGGTCCTCGAGCGTCATCTCGGCCGTCTCGGCCGTGATCTGCGTCCGCCGGGCCCTGCCGAACTGCGCCTTTACGGCCTCGAGCTCCTTGACCACGATGGCCAGGACCTTCTTGACGTCCGAGAGGATGCCTTTGAGCTCCGCGACGCGCTTGACGAGCGCGGCGTGCTCCACCTCAATCTCGCCGGCGGAGAGCTTGGTGAGCTGGTGCAGGCGCATGTCGAGGATGGCCTGGGCCTGCGTCTTGCTCAACTCGAGCTCCGCGATCAGCTTCGTCCTGGCTTCGTCCGTGTCCCTCGAGCCGCGGATGATCTTGATGACCTTGTCGATGTTCTTGAGCGCGATGAGGAGGCCTTCCAGGATGTGGCAGCGCTCAACCGCCTTCTTGAGCTCGAATTTGGTGCGGCGGACGGTGACCTGCTTGCGGTGCTGGATGTAGTGGCCGAGCATGTCCCGCACCGGCAGGACCCGAGGACGGCCGTCCACGAGCGAGAGCAGGATGACTCCCATGGACGTCTCCATGGCCGTGTGCTTGAAGAGCTGGTTCAAGACCACGTTCGCGTTGGCGTCGCGCTTGAGCTCGATGACCACGCGCATGCCCCTGCGGTCGCTCTCGTCCCGGATATCGGAGATATCCGGGATTCGCTTGTCTCTTACAAGGTCCGCTATGGTTTCCAACAACGTCGCTTTATTGACCTGGTAAGGCAACTCCGTCACGACGATCGCTTGCCTGTTGCCTTTCAGCTCCTCGATCTCGGTCCTCGCCTGGATGCGCACCGACCCGCGGCCGGTGTCGTAGTAGTCGCGGATGCCGGCCTTGCCGCGGACGATGCCGCCGGTCGGGAAGTCGGGCCCTTTCATGACCTTCATGAGGTCCCTGGTCTCCATCCCGGGTTCCTTGGCCAGGGCGACGGCGGCCTCGCAGGTCTCGGCCAGGTTATGGGGGGGGATGGTCGTCGCCATCCCGACCGCGATGCCCGACGAGCCGTTGACCAGCAGGTTAGGGATTCTCGCCGGCAGGACCGTCGGCTCGGAGGTCGTCCCGTCGAAGTTCAGGACGAAATCCGCCGTCTCCTCCTCGATGTTGGCGAGCATCTCCTCCGCGATCTTGGAGAGACGGCACTCGGTGTAGCGGTAGGCCGCGGCCGGGTCGCCGTCCACGGAGCCGAAGTTGCCCTGCCCGTCGATGAGCGGGTGCAGGAGCGAGAAATCCTGCACCATGCGAACCATGGCGTCGTAGACCGCGGAGTCCCCGTGCGGGTGGTACTTCTTCAAGACCTCGCCCACCACGCCGGCGCACTTGGAGTACTTCTTGTTGGACGAGAGGCCTTCCGTGTGCATGGCGTAGAGGATGCGCCGGTGCACCGGCTTCAAGCCGTCCCTGATGTCGGGCAGGGCCCGCCCCACGATGACCGACATCGAGTAGTCGATGTAGGACGCCCTCATCTCCGCGCCGATGTCGCGCGGCAGCACGTTGCTCAGATGGTCCGGCGGAAGGCTCGCCTGCTTTTCGCTCATAGCCCTAGTCTCCAGATGATATCATAACGAATCTTCGTCCCTCTTCCTGAAACGGAGCCATCTACTGGCTACTGGTCATTTTTGTAGGGTTGAGCGCAATCCCGCCAAGGCTGCGGCCACGTCCCTTCCCTTCGCCTCGATGATGTCCAGCAGTTCCCCCGGCGTCCTCGTGTCCTCCGTGTTCTTCGCGTTGGGGTTCACGGCCTTGAGGTCGAAGCCCTTGGCCTCGATGTCCTTGCGCGTCACGGTCCAGCTACGTTCGCTGTCGCCCGGCTTCGGCAAGAGCTTGAAGAAGGCCTCGAACTTGTCCAGCGTGAACGGCGTCTTCTTCCCGACCTTGATGTCAGAAAGGTCGTAATACCAGACCTTCTCCGTCGGCTTGCCCTTGGTGAAGAACAGGAGGTTGGTCTTGACGCCGGCGCCCGCAGCGGTAAAGACCCCGCCCGGCAGGCTCACGATGCACCAGAGATCGCAGTCGTCCAGGAGCTTGCGCTTGGTCTGGACGAACGCGGTTTCGTTCGTCCTGAACAGCACCCCTTCGTCCAGGACGATGCCGCAGCGGCCACCAGGCTTCAGGCTGTTGAGGACATGCTGGAGGAACAGCACCTGAGTCGCGCCAGTCTTGTAGGCGAAATGGGTCTGAGCTTCCTTGCCCTCCTTGCCGCCAAACGGCGGGTTCATCAACAGAACGTCGTAGAGCGACGGGGCGTCCGTGAAGAGCCCGCCGTATATCTCGGCGCCGGTCAAGGTGTTCCCGTGCCAGACGTGCGGCTCGTCGATGCCGTGCAGGACGAGGTTCGCCAATGCGATGGGATAAATCGCGTTGTCCTTTTCCCGGCCAAAGAAGGTCCGGCGCTTCAGAGCTTCGAGGTCTGGCGCCGTCATCTTCTTCTTCGACGCGGCCATGTGCTCGTAGGCCTGGGCGAGGAACCCGCCGGTTCCGCATCCAGGATCATACACGGTCTCGCCGATCTTGGGGTCAATGACCTTGACCATCGCCCGGATGATCTCGCGGGGCGTGAAGAACTGGCCGCCGTCGTTGCCCTTCTCGCCCATCTTGAGCAGCAGTCCCTCGTAGACCTGGGAGAGGGTAAAAACATGGGTCTGGTCCACGGTCTCGGCGCTGATTTCGTGGACCTTGTCCAGAATGTCCAGGAAGTTCTTCTCCGTGTCCACCCGGGTCTTCTCCACGCCGGAGAAGATTTCGCTGATGACCTTTTGTCGCGATGTGGCGTTGGGCTTGTCCTTCAGGCCCCGGAGACAGGGAAGGAGTTCGCCGTGGACGAAGGAGAAGAAGGCACCGAGCGTGCCGTCCTGGAGCTTCTTGCGCTTGGCGCCAGCCGGGTCCGCCCAGTCCTGCCACCGATAAGGGGCCTTCAGCGAAGGACGGAAGTCGGCTCCCACGGCCTCGGCGTGCTCAGCCTCGGAGTTCTCCCGCTCGTCCAGGATGCGGAGGAAGAGTATCCAGGTCAGTTCAGGGACATATTGGAGGGCTCCTGCGCAGTTGGACCGGCGCATGATGTCGCAGATGGCCTTGATCGCGCCGTTGAGAGACTGTTGGGTGGCGTGGCGCTTGCCGTTTCCGTTCACTGGATTTGACTGCTTCATTTCAGATTTCCCCATTGAAGGCACGGCGCAGGAGCGCGGCTGGAAGTCTTTGGAGCATTTCCAGTGCCTCCGAGAGGCGAGCGGAGAGACCTCCGCTGATCCGCTCCTGTTGACGCAGGCAATTTGTGATTTTCTGTTGCTCTGACAGCGGCGGCAACGGCAATTCAAGAGACGCGATCGCGTCCTGATTGACCGTCAGTTGTCCCGCTGAGGTCGAAGCCAATTCCACAATAGTCGCGCGGGATCTTCTGGTTTCCGAGACGGCTCTCACATATTCTGGAAGCAGGCCTGGTTGCAGAATCACCCGGATGAGATGATCGTTGAAGGCGATTCCCTCGCCCAGTTCGCGAACGACCACGCCTCTGCCAACCAAGTCACGACTACCGTTCACCCGAAGGAAGAGCAGGTTGCCCGGCTCCAGCCTGTATATTTGGAGTTCTGTTGGTGTCATCTTGACCCGGCGAGGCGAGCTAAGGTCAATCTCTCCACGAGTTATGTCTGCCAGGCGGAGAACGATAGGACCGTCTTCTGCGCCCTGCGGGCGACGACCAAAACCGTTCCTGTAGGAGACCACATGATCTCCAAGACGCACCATCGGCCATTTGCCTAACGACGCGCTTGAGAATAATGTGTTAAGCCAAGCAGAACGGAACGTCTCCGCCGCCCTCACCTGCGCCTCCGTCGCCGCCCGCGCCTTCTCGACCTCCGTCATCTGCTCGGTCAGGATCGCGACAATACGCTTCTGCTCGGGGATGGGTGGGAGGGGAAGTTCGAGTGCAAGCAAGTCGCTGACGCGGAGGTTGGAGATGTTAGTTGTGTTTGATGATGTCGTGTAGCAGTAGACAAGGGCATCAGGAGACCGCATCCACGCCGCCAGGAATTCCGGGGCAACGTCGTTCTTGGGACGCAACACCGTGACAAAGGCACCGAACGTGCATGGAAAGGGCACATCTCGGATCATGCACGATTTGCCCACAAGGGCCTTGCTGTTTGCCGTCGAGACGAGGAGGTCTCCGGCGCGAAGCATCTGTTCGTCACTTGCGAGGTGATACTTGGGGATAAAACGACGCGACTCCCATGCGACCTGATTCTGAACACCACTCGTGGTGAGGCAGGCGATACTGTCCGGAAACGCTGCATCCGCGGCCTCACCACTGGGGAAGGTTACTCCACGGACTGGCGTGCAGACCTGTTCAAGTCTGCCCCGCCGCCACGTGGGCGGAAGCACTTTTTCTAGAGATATCGGCGCTTGCGGAGATGGCGCTGTCACGCCGCGACCATCCTCGGCCCGGCCATATGAACCGTCGTGGTATTGACTTTTGTCACGCCAGATGCAATCAACTCAGCCTCCAGCTCCTTGATGGTTGGCAGCGTGCCCTTCAGCTTTTCGGGCAGAGCCTTGGTCAGCTTGTAGTCCGACACGCCGATGGGCTTGTGGGTGTCACGCAGGGCGTACTCCGCAATCAGCCGGTTCTTGGACTTGCACAGGATGATACCGACGCTAGCAGGATCACGTTGTGACCCCAGGTCAATTTGGCCACCAGTGGTGGCCATTCTACCAGCTTCAATGGCCTGTTCTGGTTTCTTACAAGTCACGCCGCGAACATCCTCGCCTTGGTATCCCGCAGGACCTCGGCGGGCTTGCCCAGGGCCTTGAGCGCCGCGAGTCCGCCCGCGGCCACGACCTCGGGGGTATGGAAAATTTCGCGGCTCTCCAGGCCGTCGGTCCCGGCCACGGCGAACTGGGCGGTCATGGCCCGGATCGTCCTGGCCGCCTGTTCCGGCATCTGCGAGAGCCACTGGGCGTGCTTGTAGGCGAATGCCTCGGCGCGCTCGAAGCGGGTCTTCCCGGCCATGCCGTATCCGATCTCGGCCAGCACGTCGTAGAGGTCGAACTGCTCCTTGTGGTCGAGCTTCTGGATCACCAGAGCCGAGCGCCCTCCGTCCGGCAGGCGCCCCAGCAGTTCCTGGCGCTCCCGCGGGACGATCCAGTGCTGGTCGATCAGCTTCGCGCGGGTGTCGGCCTCGTTCAAGCCCATCGAGCCGAGTCTACCAAATTGCGCTTTGAACCGGCACGCATCCTTACGAGTCTTCGTCCCTCTTCCTGAAACGAAGCCATTCCTTCCAAAGGCGCATGATGAACCTCTCGCCTTTGCCTTTGATGATCTTCCGCGGTACCCGCGAGCCCAGGGCGGCAATTCCGCAAGCCGTGCCCAACCCTCCCCTCAGCATTCCAAGAAAGCCCGTAAAGAGTCCTCCGCGGAGGGGGAGGTCAGGGGATGGGAGCCGTCCCTGTCCCGAACCGACAGGGTTTCCAGCATGAACTTGGGTTCGTGACCAATAAATGAGCCGGCAACGCGCGTCTCAATTCCCGTAATGAGTGCGGGCGCGCTCAATATAGACGGTCTTTTTGTGCTCGTCAATGCTGTAAACGATGCGGTCTTTCAGGGTAAGCCTATAGGAGTAACTTCCGGCCAAGTCGCCCAATAATTTCTTGCCCGCGTACGGCTCCTGGGAAATGGCGTGGACCAGGATGTCTTGCAGCTTGCGTTTGAGCTTGGGCGCGAGCGTCTCGATGTCTTTTCTCGCCTGGTGCGTGATGCGGATATCGTAAGGCACGGTTCAATGACCGAAAACTTCCGCCAGAGAGTATGTCTTCCCCTCTTTTATTTCCTTTTTTGCCTTACGCACGCCCCCCAAAACCCCCGGGGTTGACAGCAATTCGAGAGTCTCGACCAAGTCCTCGAAATCATCCTTGGAGAGCAAAATCACCTCGCCGGCCCGGGAAGTAATGTGACAAGGCTGGTGAGTTTTGATGGAGTATTTGATGACGTTGAACAAATCGTTACGGGCGCTTGTGGCGGTAATGGTTTTCATGGATTTGCCTCCGATATGTACATATTATAGTACATATTGCGAAATTTATCAACCCGGGCTCCGCACCAAGTCGTAAGGTTTGGCCTTACAAGCGCTCTTTCTTCTCCTTCCAAAGGCGCACGATGAACCTCTCGCCTTCCTCGACAAGATCAGGCTCCGTACCGTTGTGATCGCGCATGCCTTTGATGATCTTGCGCGGGATACCCATCCCCATGTGCTCCAGGTAGCCATAGTCCCGCATCACGTCCTTGAGCATCTGGTTGCGCGCCGCCCGGCACCCGACGCGCATGCGCTCAGGCGTTATTCCGTTGGGCAATCTGCCGGGCGAAACCGCCTCGATGCGATCCTCATAGACCGAGAGCTCGATATCGGTGCTGGACAACAAGTAATCCCGGTGAACCAAGGCGTTGACGATCGTTTCGCGGATCGCTTCCTGCGGATAAGCAGGACGTTCCACCCGCCTGGCACCTCCCTCAAGACGGGCTTCAACGCCGGTATTGCGCCGGACGAATTCCACCGCCTGCTCCACAAGGCCGTTCTCCACGATGCCGTTCGCGCCAAAGAGCGGGGCCATGGGCCCGCGAAGGCTTTGCCTCTCCCTGGCCGCATAGTCCTTCTCTTTGCCGGGATAGGCGACCGCATCAATACCTGCCTGCGCAAGAAAACGGTTGACGTTCTTCCCGAAAAGCAACATGCCGGCAACCGTGCAGGGATAGGTTTCAGGCTCCTCGCTCAGGAATTCCGTGCTGAGCAACAGGTTTCGCCACCCGGGATCATCTGTCGGAACTGCCTGCTGGCGCACGCGCCCGAAATAGTCCTCCAACCTGCGACGATCCAGGTTGTCCATGTTCGAGCCTGACACGGGCCGCAACTCCAGGCGGAAGGCGCCGCGCTGCTGGAAAAGCCTTTCCAGCTCCTCGGGGCTCGCTTCACGGCTTTGGCTCCCAACGCGAACGTAATAAGTCCGGTGATTATCGTGCCATACATGGTGCACGGACCAGCCGCGGTCAACGCGGACGACAGCCACGTCCTTGCCCGGCTCCATCTCCCTCACGATTTCAAAATAGGGGATCAACTCGGGGCGTATCTTGTCCCGGCAGGCCGTCATGACCCGCTCTTCCAGGTTTTCGCGCGCTATTCCCTGCACCGTTCCGTCGTCATCCACGCCCAATAATAGGACGCCACCCCGCAGGTTTGCGAAGGCCACCAGCTCCTTCGCAAAAGCGCGATTGTCGATGACGTCGCGCTTGAACTCGACGCCCGAGCCCTCGCCATTGCGAATGACCTCGAGAAGTTGGGCCTGCGTCATATGTCGAGGTTCTTGACTTCCTTGGCGTGGCGCTCGATGAACTCCCGACGCGGCTCGACCTTGTCGCCCATGAGCGTGGTGAAGGCGTACTCGGCGTCCGCGGGGTCCTGCAGCGTCACCTGGAGGAGATGCCGGCGCTTGGGGTCCATGGTCGTCTCCCAGAGCTGCTCCGGGTTCATCTCTCCCAAGCCTTTGTAGCGCTGGATGGTCGTGCCCGAGCGGCCGGCGCCGCGCACCGCCTCCAGCAGCTCCCTGAGGTTGTAGCCGTCCCACTCGGTGCGGTCCGTCCTGGCCTTGAAGAGCGGCTTGGACTTCTCGTCGCGCTCCTGGTCGTACCACTTGAGCTCGAGCCCCAGGGACTTCAGCTCCTCGCTCATCTTGTTGAGCCTGGCGATCTCCCAGAGCTCCTGCATGTCGGGCTCCAGGGCCTCCTCATCGGCCTCGACCAGCGCCTCCTGAGCGGCGTCAGCGGCCGCCGGCGCCGTCCCTTGCGCCGGCTGGCTTTGGGCGACCGGCCCCGCGGTCTTGCGGCTCTCCGCGAGTTTGGCCCGCTGCTCGGTCACGTATTGGTCGCGGTAGGCGTGCCACTCCTTCTCGCCGTAGAAAAAGATGAACTCTCCCGGCGACTTCTCCACGCGGTAGAGAGGGAGCCTTCCCTGGGCCTGGTGGGCCAGGAAGTCCGCGAGGTGCAAGCTCTTGCGCTCCATGTGCCGCAGGAGGTTCTCGATGTCCGCGAGGTGCTGGATGAGATCCCGGACTTCGTCCTTCTCCAGCTTCTTGGTCTTGCTGTTCTCCGGGTTGATGGCCGTGATCTCCACGGAGCTCAATCCCTCTCCGAGGAGCCACGGCTCCATCTTCTCGTCGGTCTCGATGTAGAGCTCGGTCTTGCCCTTCTTCACCTTGTAGAGGGGCGGCTGGGCGATATAGACATGCCCCTTCTCGATGAGCGCCTTCATCTGCCGGTAGAAGAAGGTCAGGAGCAGGGTGCGGATGTGCTGGCCGTCCACGTCCGCGTCCGCCATGATGATGAGCTTGTGGTAGCGGAGCTTCTCGACCTTAAGCCCGTCCTCCCCTTCGCCGATGCCGGTGCCGATGGCGGCGATGAGGGTCCGGACCTCCTCATTGGAGAGGACCTTGACGAGCCGCGCCTTCTCGACGTTGAGGATCTTCCCCTTGATGGGCAGCACCGCCTGGAACTTGCGGTCGCGGCCGGCCTTGGCGCTGCCGCCGGCGGAGTCTCCCTCCACTATGAAGAGCTCGGAGGCCTCGGGGTTGCGCTCCTGGCAGTCCGCGAGCTTGCCCGGCAAAGACGACCCGTCCAAGACGCCCTTGCGGCGCGTGAGCTCCTTGGCCTTGCGCGCCGCCTCCCGCGCCTCGGCCGCCGCGATGGTCTTTCCGCAGATGGTCTTGGCCGTGGCGGGGTTCTCCTCGAAGAAGACGGACAGGGCCTCCCCGACCACGGACTTCACGGTGCCCTCGACCTCGGCGTTGCCGAGCTTGCCCTTGGTCTGCCCCTCGAACTGCGGGTTGGGGACCTTGACCGAAAGGACGGCGGTCAGGCCTTCCCGCACGTCGTCGCCGCCGATGGCGTAGTTCCTGCCCTTGAGGAGGTCGAACCTCTTGATGTAGTCGTTGATGACCCGCGTCAAAGCGGAGCGGAACCCCGCCAGGTGCGTTCCCCCCTCGATCGTGTTGATGTTGTTGACGAAGGAATAGACGTTCTCCGAGTAGTCCTCGTTATAGAGGATGGCGACGTCCACCACGCTCTCGTCCCGCGAGTTCGTGAAGGCGATAGGCTCGGGGAACAGGGTCTTCTTGTTGGCGTTCAAGAACTTGACGAACTGCGAGATGCCGCCGTCGTAGCGGAAGGTGTGCTTCTTGTCCTCGCGCTCGTCGATGATGGTGATGGTGGCGCCGGCGTTGAGGAAGGCGAGCTCGCGCAGGCGGTTCGACAAGATGTCGTAGGAGAATTGGTGGCCGTCGAAGACGTCCGGGTCCGGCTTGAAGGTGACCCTGGTCCCGTGGTCCTCGGTCCTGCCCACGACCTCCACGGGCCCCCGGGGCTTGCCGCAATGGTAGACCTGCCGGTGAATCTTCCCGTCCCGATAGACCTGGACCTCGAGGGTCTCGGAGAGGGCGTTCACCACCGAGATGCCGACCCCGTGCAGGCCGCCGGATATCTTGTAGGCGCCCTTGTCGAACTTGCCGCCCGCGTGCAGAACGGTCATGACGACCTCGAGAGCGGACTTGCCGCGGTGCCTCGGATGCACGCCCTCGCCCTTCATCGGGTCCACCGGGATGCCGGAGCCGTTATCCAGGACCGTCACCGTGTTGCCCTGATGCAGGATCACGTCCACCGTGGTGCACCGGCCGGCCAGTATCTCGTCGACGGAGTTGTCGACGGCCTCGTAGACCAGATGGTGCAGGCCGCCGGGTCCCGTGCTGCCGATGTACATCGCGGGGCGCTTCCGGACGGGCTCCAAGCCCTCCAAGACCTGAATCTTCGAGGCGTCGTAACCCCCGTCTCCGCCGGGCGCCTTGTGCGGCCTATGCGCGTCTTCGGTTCTGGTCTGCGGCATCTTTTCTTCCTTCTCCGGCGTCGGGGCCGGAGCCTGCTGGGCTTTCTTGCGGCCCTTCATCTAGCCGTCGCCTTCAGCGCCTTGATCCAGCCCCTGGAAAAGTACTTGTTCAAGGCCCGCAGCAGCGACGAGGCCCTCATCCGGAGTTCGACCGCTGCCGCGGACGATGCGGGCCGGACATAGACCGTGCCGCGCCGGACGCCCGAGAGTTCCAGGTGCTTGGCCAGCGGGCCCAACTCGCGCTCCCAGATCGCGTTCAGGATGGAGAGCTTGTCCGGCTGGAGCTGAGTGCGCCTGCGAAACGCTCTGACCAGTTCCGCGGCCGAGACCGGACGCGCGGCCATTAAGAGTGCCTAAAATAACCCAGGCGGCCCTCGGAAGGCCAAGCCTGAGCCGAGTTCGAGGCGCGACGAGGGAGCATACGGGCCGCCTGGGTTATTTTAGGCACTCTAGGCCCTCATGGGCATGACCACGAACCTGTAGTCGTCCCCTCCGGAGGGCTCGAACAGCACGGGATTGACCGGGCTCGTCATGGATAGTTGGGTCTTCTCGGTGTCGATATGCTTGAGCGCATCGATCACGAAGACGGGGTTGAAGGCGGCCTGGAACTCCGGTCCGTCGTAATCGAGCGACAGCTCGTCGTTGCAGTCCACGTTCTGGCTCTGAGCGGCCACGGCGAGCGCGCCGCGGCGCAGGGTGTACTTGACCGCGCCCCCCCTGTCCCCTACGGCCAAGGCGGCCCTCTTGGTCACCGCCAAGAGGTCCTTGGTGGCGACCGCGACCTCGATGTCCTTCTTCTGCGGGATGACCTGCTGGTAGTTCGGGAAGCTTCCGGTCAGCAGCCGCGACATCATCGTGGTGGCCTTGAGCTGGAAGCCGATCTGGTTCTCGTTCACCGTGAGGAGGACGTTGTCCGCTTCCGCGTCCATCGAGCCCTCGGCCTTGATGGTCCTCTCCATCTCGGCAAGGATCTTGGTCGGCACGATGACCTGGAAGGTCCTGTCGGCGGGGACGACGCTTTTCGTGATGACCGAGAGGCGCCGACCGTCGGTCGAGACCATTTCCAGCACGCCCTTTTTAGCGGACCAGAACACGCCGTTGAGCACGTGCCGGGTCTCGTCCGAGGACACCGAGAAGATGGTCTTGTCGATCATGACGGCCAGCACGGCGGCCGGGACCTCGAACGCGTTGGTCTTGCTGAACTCCGGCAAGACCGGATAGTTAGATTTCGGCTGGCCGATGATGCCAAAATTTGAGCGCCCGCATTTGAGCTGCACCTTGCCGCCGGCATCCACTGTCAACTCGACGTCCTTGCCGTCCGGCAGGCTCCGCAGTATCTCGCTCACCTTCCTGGCGGGGAGGGTGATGCTGCCGTCGTTGGCGATCTCTCCGGCTGCGTAGTGCTTGATGCCCATCTCGAGGTCGGTGGACACGAACTTGATCTTCCTGTTCTCCGTCTCCATGAGGAAGTTCTGGAGGATCGGCAGGGTCGTCCGCGAGGAGAGCGCCGACTGGATGGTTTCCACGGCGTGAATTAGGGTATCTCTACTACAAGCTATCTTCATCTTCGTTTACTCCTGTGCCTGGATACGGTGGATAGGGTTGACGGCTCCAAGAAGGCCGGGTGCGCCCGCCATGGGGACAGCCGGCCCCGGATATCCCCCGTATGCACCCGTCGACCCGCGTCCCGGCGTTATCCCGTAGTTGTTCAAGCGTTTTCAACCGCCTTGATCTCCGAACGAAGGTTGTTGATGCGTTCGAGGAAGATGAGATCCTGCTCCAACAGCCGCTGGATCTTCTTCTTGGCGTGCATGACCGTGGTGTGGTCCTTGCCGCCGAAATGCTTCCCGACCTCGGTGAACGACATGTCGGTCATGGTGCACGCGAGGAACATGGCGACTTGCCTGGGCAGGACGACGGAGGTCTCTCGCTGGCGGCCTTTGAGGTCCCGGACGTCGACCTGGAACTTCTGCGCCACGACCTTCAGGATCGAATCGATGCTGATCGGCGGAGAAACCTCGTGGCTTAGGGAATCCTTGAGTATCTCCTTGGCGTTGTCCACCGTGAGGTTGCTCCCGGTCATGGAGGAATACACCTTCAGGCGGATCAACGACCCTTCCAGGGCGCGGATGTTGGACTTGACCGAAGAGGCGACGAACAAGATGACGTCGTCCGGCACGTCGATCTGCTCGGCGATGGCCTTCTGCCGGAGGATGACGATGCGGGTCTCGAGGTCCGGCGGCTTGATGTCGGCCACCACCCCCCATTCGAACCTGGAGATCAGCCGCTGCTCGCTGGGGGACATGTCCTTGGGGGACCGGTCGGAGGTGACCACGATCTGCTTGCGGATGTCGTGGAGCGAGTTGAAGGTGTGGAAGAACTCCTGCTCGCTGCGCTCCCGGCCGATGAGGAACTGGACGTCGTCGATGAGCAGGCAGTCCAGGCTTCTGTACTTCGCCCGGAAGTCGTTGATCTTGTTGTGCTGGATGGCGCCGACGAACTCGTTGACGAACTGCTCCGAGGTGGTATAGAGGACGCGCGCCTTCGTATGCTGGCTCCTCATGGCCTGGCCGATGGCGTGCATGAGGTGGGTCTTGCCGAGCCCCACGCCGCCGTAGATGAAGAAGGGATTGTACTGGGTGCCCGGCGTGCGGGCGATGGCCTCGGCCGCGGCGTGAGCGAACCTGTTGGATGCGCCGACCACGAAGGAGGTGAAGGTGTACCTGGGGTTGAGTTCGCCGAGAGAGAAGTCGAGCTGGGCGCTGGGATGAGCGATCGGGTCGGTCGCCGGGAGCAGGTTCTTGAGGTCCTTGGAAATCTCGTAATCCAGAGAGACGTCGCTTCCGGAGAGCTCCCGCAGGGCCGCCTCGAGCTTCTTCAGGAAGCGTTCCTTGATGCCGTCGGAATAGAAACGGTTCGGGACCTTGAGCCAGAGCACGTTGTTGTCTAGGCGCAGGACTTCCACGGGCTTGAGCCAGAGGTCGACGTTCTCTTCGCCGACCTCCGGCCTGATTCTGTCGACCGCATCGGTCCAAAGCTGCTTAGGGTCTAGAGTCTTGTCCACAGGTTATCCACAGGTGTTCATAACTATTCTCGCACAAAAAAACCTTGAAAAACCAACATTTACCCATACAAGAGACAACCAATCCAAGGAATACTAGCTTTTTTTGTGCGAATGGTCAATGACAAACGAACAGAACGCAAACCAGAACCCCGAAAGCCTCCGGCTTTCGGGGGTGGAAGATTGACACCCCTTGCCCAAAGTTGTTTAATGTGCGGCGAATTTCCAATAAGGACATATATAAGACATGAAAATACATTTGACCGCGAGACGCCTCAAGATCACGGAAGCCATCGAGCGCTATGTGATGCAGAAGTTGGAGAAGGCGGAGAAGTATTTCGACCACCTCGTCTGGGCGCAGGTCGTGCTGTTCATCGAGAAAAGGACGCACAAAGCGGAGATCGTCATCCACGGCGCGAGACAGACGTTCCGGGCCCTGGCCGCGGCTGGGGACCTGTATTCGGCCATCGACCTCGCCTCGGACAAGATGGACGCCCAAATCAAGAAGTACAAGGACCGCTTGCGGGACCACCATAAGGCCCCCGAAGCCGAGGCTGTCCCGGCCCGGGGAGGCGCTTGCGCCCCGGTAGAGCTGGCCGTGGTCAAGGCCGCGGTCCGCACGGTCACCCCGCAGGAAGCGGCCTTCCAGCTCGACGAGTCCGGACACAACTTCATGCTCTTCGAGGACCAGGAGTCCAGGCAGATAAACATGATCTACCGCCGCAGCGACGACAGCTACTGCGTCGTGCAGCCGGTGAGGAAGAGGTAGCGTGTCCGTCACCGTCGGCGACCTGCTGAAGGAGCAGAAAGAGGACCTCGAGCTCGAGCTCATCACGGGCGAGAAATCGCTCGGCCGCAAGATCCCGGGCGCGGACCTCAACCGCCCGGGCTTGGCCTTGAGCGGGTCGCTGGACCATTTCCGGCCGGAGCGCATCCAGATCATCGGCAACGGAGAGCAGTCGTTCTGCATGAAAGCGCCGCGGGCCGCGCTCCAGAAGGCGCTCGACGCCATGCTCTCCTTCACGACCCTGCCGTGCCTGATCCTCACGCACAACCTGCCTGCCCCGCCGGCGCTGGCGCAGGCCTGCCGGAAGAAGGGGGTGCCGCTCCTGCGCTCCCGGCTCGACACGGCGGCTTTAGTGGGGGACCTGAGCGCCTTCCTGGAGGACCGCCTCTCGCCCAGGACGGTCGTCCACGGGGTGTTGGTCGAGGTGTACGGCCTGGGCGTGCTCATCCAGGGAGAGGCTGGGATCGGCAAGTCGGAGTGCGCGCTGGAGCTGCTCAAGCGAGGCCACATCCTGGTGGCCGACGACGCCATCGAGGCGCAGCACCGCAGGGGCGGGGGACTCTCAGGCATCTGCCCGGAGCCGCTCAGGCACTATATCGAGGTCCGGGGCCTGGGCATCATCGACGTGAAGCTCCTCTTCGGCGTGGGCGCCATCCTCGACCGCGTCCCTATCGAGCTGGCCATCCACCTCGAGCCGTGGAGCAGCCAGGCCAAAATGGACCGGAGCGGCCTGGAGACGCGCAGCACCGTCATCGTGGGGGTGCGCATCCCCCAGATCAAGATCGCGGTCAGCCCGGGCCGCAACCTCGCCATCCTCATCGAGGTGGCCGCCCTCAACCAGCGCCTGCGCAGCCAGGGCTACTTCGCCGCCGAGACGTTCAACCGGAGGCTCATCGAGAGGATGCGGTCCTCGCCGTGGGGCAAGAAGTCGGCTCCATGAGTCCCTCGACGGGCCGGCGCGGCAGGGGACCGAGGGCCAAGTTCTTCATCGTCACCGGAGTCTCGGGCGCGGGCAAGAGCCAGGCCCTCAAGGCCTTCGAGGATCTCGGGTTCTTCTGCGTGGACAACCTGCCGATCTCGCTCTTGGACCGGTTCGCGGACCATGCGCTGCGGTCGGGCAGGTTCAGAAGGGTGGCCCTCGGGATGGACATCCGGGAGGGACGCTGGCTCGCGGGGCTGCCCGGCGTGCTCAAGCGGCTCAAGGAGAAGGGCATCGACCAAAGCGTCTTGTTCTTGGACGCCTCGGACGCGTGCGTGATCCAGCGATTCTCCGAGACCAGGCACCGGCATCCCCTGGGCAAGAAGCTCTCCGAAGCGATCCGAGAGGAGCGCAGACGGCTCGTGCCGCTCAAGGCCCTGGCGGACAAGGTCATCGACACCTCGACCATGACCCTGGGAGAGCTCAAGGAGAAGCTCTCCGAGTCCCTGCAGCTCACCCGGACCAGGGAGATGACGCTCTCGGTGGTGTCCTTCGGATACAAGTACGGCCTTCCCATGGACGCGGACATCGTCATGGACGTGCGGTTCCTTCCCAACCCCAACTACGAAGGCCGCTTGAGGAGGCTCTCCGGGCTGTTCCCGGCGGTCCAACGGTTCATCCTGTCCGCCCCGAGCGCGCGGAAGTTCCTTGACGACTATCTGGATTTCATCCTCAAGCTCCTGCCGGCCTACGTGCGCGAGGGAAAATCCTACCTGACCATCGCCGTGGGCTGTACGGGCGGGCGCCACCGCAGCGTCTTCGTCACGCAGCACCTGGCGAGGATGCTCGCGCGCAGCGGGCATCCGGTGCAGGAATTCCACAGGGATATTAACAGAATAGGATGAAGTGATCAACTTCGTCATCGTCACGCACGGCGAGTTCGGAGCCTACCTCGTGGAGGCCGCCGAAGCCATCGTCGGCAGGCAGGCGGGCGTCAGGGCGGTGTCGGTGTCCGCCCGACAGAGCCTGGCCGAGACGCGAGAGCGCCTGGAGCGGACCGCGGAGAGCCTCTCCGGCGCGGACGGGCTCATCGTGTTCACGGACATGCAGGCGGGCACGCCCGTCAATCTGGCCTTCCCGGTCGTCAAGGACCGGCCCAGGACGGAACTGGTGTGCGGGGTGAACCTGGCCATGCTGGTGACCGCCTTCAGCAACCGGGGCGCCCTGGGCCTGGCCGAGCTCCGTGAGAAGGTGCTGAAGAACGGCCGCAGCGCCGTCTGCGACTTCAGGCGGCTGGTGCTGGCGAGGTCGGAGCGTTGATGCCCATCGCCCTGGTCCGCATCGACGACCGGCTGATCCACGGGCAGACCGTGGAGGCCTGGATACCGCAGCTGAAAGCCTCCGAGGTAGCGGTCGTCTCGGACGCGGCCGCCGAAGACGAGACCCAGTCCCTGCTGATGAAGATCGCCCTGCCCGAGGGCGTGGCGCTCAAGGTCCTGCGCGTGGCCGAGGCCGCCGAATACCTCTCGTCGTGCGGCGCCAAGGCCCAGCGGGTCCTGGTGCTGGCGCCGGGGCCCCAGCAGGTCCTGGAACTGCTCGGCCGGGGGCTGCGGTTCGACAGCGTCAACGTGGGAGGGATGCACTACTCGGCGGGCAAGGTCCAACTCGGGAAGGCCATCTTCCTGAGCGAAGAGGACCGCTCGGCCCTCGTCGAGATCGGCAGGCGCGGGGTGCGGCTCGAGGGCCGTGCCGTGCCGGGGGAGCCGGAGGCTGACGTCCTGAAGCTCATCGGCGAGGTCCTGCGGTGATCGGAGAGTCCGCGGGGATGCTGGCCGCCGGCGCCGCGGTCGTGGCGGCCGCGGAGCTCGATTCGACGCTGGCCCTCCAGCTCATGGTCTCCCGGCCGATCGTGCTCGGACCCCTTTTGGGGCTGGGAATGGGGAATGCCCTGATGGGGGCGTTCGTCGGGTTGATCGTCGAACTCTACAGCCACGACAAGATACCGATCGGAGGGCTCATCCCCGCTAACGCGGCGGTGTCAGCGGGAGCGGGGCTCCTCCTGGCGCTGGGGCCGGGGGCGGTGGGCCTTCCGGTCGCCGTGCCAGCGGGGCTCTTCCTTGGGTGGCTGCATGAGCGATTGGTCGACTCTCCGCTGCGGCGCAGGCGCGGCCGCCTGGCGCACTCCACGGCCGAGGCCCTGGCCCGCGGGGTTGACGCGCCGCTGGGACGGATGATCGCCCAGGAGCTTGCCCTGCAGTTCGTGGCGACCTGGGCGCTGCTGATCGCGGCGCTGGTCGTGCTCAAGCCCCTGGGGATGCGGACCTGGGCGGTCCTGTCTCCCACCGCGCTCGGCACGGGGCTGTGGTTCGCGGCGCTGGCGGCGCCGTGGTTCGGCATGGGGATGCTGGCCCATAGCCTGAGGCTGAACCGATGACCGAGCACGGGTACCCGCCGCAGGCGGGTGTGCGAGGAAATGGTCGGAGCCCGGAAGGGCGGAAACCATGACCGCAAGGATGAGGTGGCGGCTGTTCGTACGCTCCTTCTTCATCCAGGCCCTTTGGAGCTTCGAGAACATGCAGGGCCTGGGGTTCGGCTTCTGCATGGGACCGTGGCTCCGGGAACGCTGCGGCGCGTCTCCTCCGGAGACGCGCCGGGCGCTGGCGCGGCACTGCGAGTACTTCAACACCCAGCCCTACATGGCGGGGCTCGCGATCGGCATGGCGTGCGCCCTGGAGGAACGGGTGTCCGCATCCGCGGCCGAGGACCGGCCGGCGCTGGAGAGGAAGCTCAGGTCCCTGAAATCGTGCGCCGCCGGCGCGCTGGCCGCGATCGGGGATTCCTTCTTCTGGGGCGCCTGGCGGCCGTTCTGCACGGTCCTGGCGCTCGCGATCGGGATGACGACGGTGACCTGCGGGGCGCCGCCCTGGACGGTCGCCGTCGCGGCCGCGGGAGGCTACGTCCTCGTCTTCAACACGCCGGTCCTGATCCTGCGGTGGAGGGGCGTCGGGCTGGGCTACCGGTGGCAGGATCGCTTCGCGGCCGAGCTCGGGCGCTTCCCGTGGCAGAAGAGCGTCAAGGCGGCGCGGCTGGCGGGGACGGGGCTCGCCGCCGGATGCGCGCTCGTGGGACTTTTCACTATAATGACCGGAGCGCCCGGCCGGGGCGCCGCAGCGGCCGCCGCGCTCGCCGCGGGGTGGGCCGCGAGGGCGTACGGCCTCACCTCGCGGAGGCTCTATGCGGCGGTATGGCTGATCGGAACGGCGGCTGCTGTGGTGGGATTTAGATGGTGAAACGGCGCTCCGCCCCCACGACTGCGCGCCCCTGGCCTAAGGGAGAGCGGTGCCAGGGGCCGTGCGATAAGGAGAACATCCATTCGCACGGCCTCCCCGCGGGAGTGAGGTCCCCGGCTTGCGGCCCATGGTGACGAAGACCATGGCGGTCAGCACGAGGCTCGGGCTGCACGCCAGGCCCGCCGCGCTCTTCGTGCAGGAAGCGAGCCGCTTCAAGAGCAAGATCGTCGTCTCGAAGGGGAAGACCGAGGTGAACGGCAAGAGCGTGATGGGCATCATGCTCCTGGCCGCGGAGCACGGAGCGAGAGTGACCATCTCGGTCTCGGGCCCGGATGAGGCCGAGGCGTTGAAGGCGTTGGAGGGGTTGTTCCACAGGAAGTTTGATGAAGAATGAGGCAAGTAGCGCATGATCGTCATCAAAGGCGTGGCGGCGAGCCCCGGCATCTCGATCGGGAGAGCCTATGTCCTCGAGGACGAGGAGATCGTCATCACGCGCGTCGATATCCCCCGCGAGCGCCTCCGTTTCGAGGTGAATCGCTTCAAGTCGGCGCTC
>JACQWX010000109.1 GCA_016209035.1 Elusimicrobiota bacterium
AACCCGAGTTCGAACACGCGATGGGCAAGATCGACAAGCTCAAGTTCTCGAAGCGAGCGTTTTTGTAAGTCACCGGATGAGGGCCTCCGTCGAGACCATCACGGAATTTGACCAAATAGCGCATCATTGAGGATTAATACCCTAAAATTGTGACATGAATTTGTCCTGAATATGACCGTTTTGTAACCTGTCTGTAACATTTTATTTGCCGCCGTATGCTATAATGGTAGGGCACCTAACAAAAAAGTAATTGTATGGCCTACAGATTAATGGTTGGAGTGGCTGACCCCAAGGAAGCTGAAGCCATCGTCAGGGTGCTGGCAGGAGATTTCACCATCGATTCGTGCCGCATGGCCGAACAACTCCTTCAGAAGCTGTCCAAGGCCAACCACGACCTGCTCCTGCTCGACATGGACATGCCCGACATGCCAGGCACGGCCGTGCTGCGCATCCTGCGGCATACGGACCACGGCATGGACCTGCCCGTGGTCGCAATGGGACTGCGCAAGGGTCCGGAAGACCCTGTCCAGGCCTTCGACCTGGGCGTGGACGATTTCCTCGCCAAGCCCTGCGACATGCGCGAGGTCGCGGCCCGCGTGCGGGCGGTGCTGCGCCGCAAGTTCGAGCGGCTCGATCACCGCGGGAGCGCCCTCTCCATCGGGGGCATCGACATCGACCCGAGCCAGAGGCGCTGCGCGGTCGACGGGCAGCGCGTGAAGCTCCGGCCCGGCGAGTTCAACCTCCTCGAGATCCTCATGCGCAAGGCAGGCCGCGTCCTCACCCGTCCCTACATCCTGACCGCGGTCTCCGGCATGAGCCCCATGGCCAACACCAGGGCCGTTGACGTGATGATTGGGCGCCTGCGCCGGAAGCTCGGGGACCGGGCGCGCGGCATGATCGAGACGGTCAGCAAGATGGGCTACTGCTTCATGCCGCCCGAGCCGTAGCCGGGCTGGCCCCCGGCCGCCGGCGGCTCCGCCGCCCAGGAGAGGGATTTCAGGTCGAAGCGATGCAGGGCCGGCGGCTCGGTCACGACCACCCAGAGCGCGTCTCCCTCGACGACGAACCCGGCCGGCGCGCAGCCCGCCGACAGCCAGGCGCTCAGGTCGAGAGAGGATTCCAAGACAGGATGCGTTCCCAGGCGGTAGCGCAGCAGCTTGCGGGAACGGGCGTCGAGGACCCAGAGGGCGTCTTCTTCGACCTTGAGTCCCGCGGGCTGAACTCCAGGCAGGGTGAGCTGCCGGGCAACGGAGAGCTTGTCGCTGACCGCGTATTCGTAGACCGTCCTGGTCCGCAGGTCCGACGCCCACAGCCTTCCCGATGACCAGGCCAGGGCCGACGGAGCGTGGTCCTTGTTCCGGAAAGCGCGCACGACCGGGTGGTTGGGGTCCAGGGAGTGCTCGTACACCGCGCCTCCGCCCGCGTCGCTGGTCCACAAGGAGTTCTCCGCGTAGGCCATGCCCGTCATGTTGGGATTGGGTAGGCGCTCCACCGAGCCGACCTCCCCCTTGTCGGACACGGACAGCAGGGTCTGCCTAGACCAGTCCGCCACCCGCAGGACGCCGTCCCGCAGGGCGAGCCCGGCAGGCTCGAGGAAGGGGACCGGGACCTGCCGGTGGGCCTTGCGACCAGCCCGGCCTTCGGCGGGGCCGAAGGTCCTGACGGCCCACCAAGCGGCGAAAGGCGCGGCCAAGCAGGCCGCCGCCGCGAGCGCCCACACGACGCGCCGCTGCCGGCCCGAGGCCGGCGTAGAGGAAGGGACGGCCTCCGGTTCCTCCGGAGCGGCGCCGGCGGGCCCGCCCGGGACCCTGTCGGCCGCCTCCAGGGCCCGCGCTGCAAGACGCTGCGGCCCAGCCGCCTGCGATTCGACCCTGGCCTTGCGGACCGCCTCGGCCGCGGCCTGGAGCTGCGAGCGGAGATCCTCGAGCTGGGCCTGACGCTCCCTGTCCAGCACCGCGAGCCGCTCCTCGGAGGACTCGCGCAGGGCCCCGGCCTCGGCCTCCAGGCCCTCCGCCCGCGCCTGGGCCTGCGCGAGCATCCTCTTCCCGGTCTCCTCAGCGGCCTGGAGGCTCTCGCGCAGCTCCGAGACCTGGGCCCTAAGCCCGGCCACGAGCTCCGCCTCCCTGGCGCCGGCCTCGGCGCACGCCTTCCAGCGCTCATCCTCCGCGGCCTTGAGGCGGGAGTTGAGGTCCTCGACCTCCTCCTCATGCCCGGCGCGCCGGGCGGCCGACTCCTCCGCGTGCCGCACGCTCTGAGCCTCGGCCTCGGACTGCGCCCTCTTGAGCTGCTCCGCGGCGGCGCGCAGGTCCTCCTGGAGGGTCTTGACCTGGCGGGCGCGCTCGCGCTGCGCTTGCGCGAGGCGTTCCTCGTAGGCCTGGCGCTGTGTCGTGCCCAGGTCCGAGAGCTCGGCCCGGCCCGCCTCGTGCTCGGACCGCAGTCTCTTGAGGTCCTCCTCCGCGGCCCGCAGGCGGGAGCGGAGCTCCTCGACCAGGGCCTGATGCTCGCGCCGCAGCGCCGCCGCCGCCTCCTCGTGGGAGCGGCGCTGCGCCTCGGACTCGCGGCGGGCCTCCTCCGCCTCCGGCTGGACCCTCTTGAGCTCTTCGTCGGCCGCGTGCAGGCGCGCCAAGAGTCCCTCGATCCGCGCCGTCAATTCGGGCTGGATGGCGGCGACGCGTTCCTCGCACGACCGCCGCAGCGCCTCCAGCTCCTCCCGATGCGCGCGCTCCGCCGAGGCCCGGGCTCCCTCGCGCTCTTCGCGCTCGAACGCGAGCTGAGTCTTGAGCCGCGCCCGCTCCAACTCGGCCAGGGCCTGGACCTTTCTGAGGGCCTCGGCGCCGGCCTCGGCCAGCCGGACGCGCAGGTCCGAAACCTCCTGCCGATGCCGGGACTCGAGGGCGTCCACCTTCTCCGAGAAGATCCGGTGTAGAGGGGACTCGTCAGGCCGCGAGGCCTGAGCCTCTCCGGGCTGCGCCGTCCCTGCCGCGGCCGAAGCGGCCTGCGCGGCTTGGGCCGCCTGCGCCGCTCGCTGCGCGTCCGCGAGTCTGAACTCGAGGTCCTTGACGAGGCCTTCCGCGGCCTGGAGCTTCGACGCGTAGTAGTTGAAGGTGCGCTGGAGGGCCTGGAGGTCGTCGAGCGCGGCCCGCTTGGCCTTGGCGTCGGCCTCCGCGCGCTCCGAGAGGTCGGCGCCTTCTTTTTCCAGGCCGCGGAGGCGTTCGAGTGCCCAGCGCAGGGCCAGCCGGGCCTGTCCGATGTCATTGATGGCCTGGACCTCGGAGAGGTCCTTCGGCAGCCTGGGGCGGGGATTCGGATGGTCTTCCATGCTTGCGCGGGATAGATTAACGCGCCGATGTTACGTTTTCAAGGATGGGGAGAGTCCCGACCCATTTGCTACAATGGCCGCATGGAGCCCGACCCGCAGCTGGCCGAGCGGCTGGAGCGGCACGTGCGCGTGCTCTCCCATGTCATCGGAGAGCGCAGCCTCGGCGAGTACCAGCACATCGTCAAGGCCCGGGACTATGTCTCGTCGGAGTTCAAGTCCTACGGCTACGAGGTGGCCGTTCAGGAGTACCGGACCTACGGCAGGGCCTTCCAGAACCTCTCCGCCGAGCGCCCGGGCCGGGCCCCGGAGATCGTGCTGGTCGGCGCGCACTACGACTCGGTCGCAGGGACCCCGGGCGCCGACGACAACGCGAGCGGCGTGGCGGTCCTCCTGGAGCTCTCGCGCCGCTTCTCCCAGGCGAGCCCCGGCCTGACCCTGCGCTTCGCCGCCTTCGCCACCGAGGAGCCGCCCTTCTTCCGGACCTCCGACATGGGCTCGGCGCAGTACGCCAAGCTCTGCCGCAAGAAGGGGGAGAACATCAAGGCGATGATAGCCCTGGAAATGCTCGGCTTCTACCGCGATGAGAAGGGCTCCCAGACCTACCCGCCGCTCCTCAACCTCTTCTATCCCGACGCGGGGAACTTCATCGCCGTGGTGGGGGACTTCCTCTCGGGCCCGCTGGTCCGGCGGGTCGGCGAGGGCATCTCCTCGGGATCCAGCATGCCGGTCGAGCGCGCGGCCCTCCCTCGGCTCATTCCGGGCATCGACTTCTCGGACCACGCGAGCTTCTGGAAGGAAGGCTATCCCGCTGTCATGGTCACGGACACCGCCTTCTACCGCAACCCCAACTACCACACCGCGACCGACACCTACGAGAAGCTCGACTACCCGCGCATGGCGGAGCTGACGGACGGCCTGGCCTCGGCCGTCGAAGCCCTGGCCAGCTCTGGGGTCAGGTCTTGAAATTTCAAGACCTGACCCCACAATAATGCCCACCCCCCTTCAACGGGTCGAGGAGCGCATCTCCTTCGCCTGCGGAGCCCCTTTCGACAAGCTCCCGCCCGAGATGGTGGTGCGGGCCTTCGGGGTGGACTACGGACACCTCGTCCCGCCGGAGGTGCTCGCCAACGCCCGGTTCAACAGCCCGATGGAAACGAGGTCTACTACACCCGGACGCGCGACGGCATCGACATCGTCTACCGGCGCTCCAACGTCGGGGTGAGACCCCGGGCCGACCCGTTCGAGCGGCGCGGCCGGCTCATCCGGGAGGCCGGGTACAACAGCCCCTTCGAGACCGTGGCGATCGCCGAGGCGCTCCGTAGGCGGGGCATCCCCACCACGGCGCCGCTGGCCATCACTCGCACGGGCCATCACTCGGCCAAGGCGCGGTTCCTCCATGACGACCGGCGCTTCCGCTACACCCTCTGGGACTATTTCGGCGGCGGCCTGGTGGGGAGCGGCGCCACGGAGAACGCCGTCGACTTGGAGACGGCCCGCCTCAAGGGGGTCGTGGACGACGCCGGATTCAGGAAGCTCTCGGAGAAGTCGCGCTCGGACCGCGGGAAAGCCGTGCTCGATCTTGATCATACGGCGCCTCCTTCGGCGAGCCCGCCCCGGATTGGGACCGGCGGCCTTGCCCTCACTCTTGGCCGTGCAACGATGTTGCCGCGCCGGGGAGCCGGA
This sequence comes from Elusimicrobiota bacterium, assembly GCA_016209035.1. Lineage (GTDB taxonomy): Bacteria > Elusimicrobiota > Elusimicrobia > UBA1565 > UBA9628 > JACQWX01. The sequence continues at coordinate 5,003 of JACQWX010000109.1, forward strand.
CGCCGGTCCAGCCGCTGGCCGTTCTGTCGCAACAGAAAAGGCGCCGGGCTTGTGCCGGAGATGCGACTTGCGGTTCAAGCCAGGCACCTGAACGGAATTTGCACGAAGGAGGACCAATGAAGCTGTCCAAATTGATGTCGCGCCTGGGGACCGAGAGCGCCTTCGAGATGCTCGCCAAGGCCAAGGCCCTCGAAGCCCAGGGCAAGAAGATCGTGCACCTCGAGATCGGCGAGCCCGATTTCGACACCCCGCTCAACATCCGGGAGCGCGGCAAGAAGGCCATCGACGAGGGCTGGACGCACTACTGCCCCGCATCGGGCATCAAGGAGGCCCGGGCCGCCGTGGCGGAGTACGTGGCCAAGACCCGCGGAATCCCGGTCGCGCCGGAGGAGGTCGTCATGGCGCCGGGCGCCAAGCCCGTCATCGTGTTCACCATCCTCGCCCTGGCCGACCCGGGGGACGAGGTCATCGTCCCGAACCCCACCTATCCCATCTACGAGTCCGCCACCTGCTTCGCCGGGGCCAAGGTCGTGCCGCTGGCCCTGCGCGAGGAGAACGGCTTCGACCTCGACCTGGGAGAGCTCGCTGACGCGCTCAACAGCAAGACGAGGATCCTCGTTCTCAACTCGCCGGCCAACCCGACCGGCGGCGTGGTCGCGGAGGCTACCTTCGAGAAGCTGGCCAGGCTGCTCAAAAGATTTCCGCAGGTCGTGGTGCTCTCGGACGAGATCTACTCCCGCATCATCTACGAGGGCGAGCACCGCTCCATCGCGCAGTTCCCGGGCATGCGCGAGCGCACCGTCATCATCGACGGCATGTCCAAGACCTACGCCATGACCGGCTGGCGGCTCGGCTACGCGGTCGCGCCCAAGGAGCTGGCCCAGGCCTTCGACAAGCTCGCCATCAACACCTACTCCTGCACCGCCAGCATGGTGCAGATGGCGGGTATCGAGGCTTTGGTCGGCCCGCAGGAAGACATAGCCAAGATGGTGGCGGAGTTCCGCCGCCGGCGGGAGGTCATCATCAAGGGGCTCACGAGCATCCCCGGCGTGACCTGCACCATGCCCAAAGCCGCCTTCTACGCCTTCCCGAACGTGAAGGCCCTCGGCGTCAAGAAGGTCAAGGAGCTGGCGGACTTCATCCTGCACGATGCCAACGTCTCCTGCCTGCCCGGCACCGCCTTCGGGTGCTTCGGAGAAGGATACCTCCGCTTCTCCTATGCCAACTCGGTCGAGAACATCAACGAGGCCATCCGCAGGATCAAGGAGGCCCTCCCCAGGCTCAAGAGCAAGGTCCCGGCGGCCAAGGGCTGAAGCTTCCCGCCGGCCCTTGGTGTAGGGCGATATGGTATCCTCTTAGCCCGGCACGATGGACAGCATCAAACGCCTCCTGCCGTACCTGGCTCCGCACAAGACCCGCTTCCTGCAGGCGTGCTGCGCCATGCTCGGGGTGGCCCTGACGAACGGCCTCTCCGTATGGCTGCTCAAGCCCGCCGTGGACTTCGTCTTCATCAAGGCCGACGTCCAGATGCTCAAGCTCCTGGTGGCCGCCATCCCGCTGGTATTCCTCCTCAAGATGGTGCTCCAGTACATGCAGAGCTACCTCATGAGCTGGCTGGGCCAGCGCATCACCCAGCGCATCCGCGAGGACCTCTTCCGCCACATGCACGAGCTCTCCATGGACTTCTTCTGGAAGAGGAAGTCGGGCGAGATCCTCTCGCGCCTCACCAACGACCTGGGCAACCTGGCGTCGGGCCTGCATTTCGTGCCGCTCTACATGGTGCGCGACAGCCTGACCGTCGTGGTGCTGATCTTCGTCATGTTCTACATCTACTGGCAGTTCGCGCTCATCGCCATCATCGCCATCCCCCTGGCCGGCGCGGTCCTCACCGTCCTGGGGAGGAAGCTGCGCTCCGCGAGCCGCCAGAGCCAGGAGATCATGGGAGAGATCTACCACCGCTTCCAGGAGAGCCTGCAGGGGATGCTCGTGGTCAAGGCCTTCAACTACGAGTCCGGCGCCATCCACAAGTTCGGCCGGGAGAACGACCTCTTCTTCGACCAGATGATGCGCTACTTCCGCGCCACGGCCCTCTCCGGCCCCTTGATGGAGTTCCTGGGGAGCCTGCTCCTGGCCTGCATCGTCTACCAGGCCGGCTGGGCCATCTTCCGGCACCGGATGACGACGGGCGACTTCTTCACCTTCCTCGGGAGCTTCTTCGCCGCGTACCAGCCCATCAAGAACCTCTCCCAGCTCAACTCCACGCTCCAGATGGCCCTCTCGGCCGCGGACCGCATATTCTCCATCCTGGAGGAGAAGCCCACGGTCCGCGAGAGCCCCAGGCCCGTCCTCTTCAAGACCCTGCGCTTTGGGATCACGCTCGAGAACGTCTCGTTCCGCTACCCCGAGCGCGACCAATGGGCCCTGCGCAACGTCGACCTGCACGTCAAGCCGGGCGAGATCCTCGGCGTGGCCGGCCCGAGCGGCTCCGGGAAGACCACCCTGGTGCACCTGCTGCTTCGGCTCTTCGACCCGACCGAAGGCCGCATCCTGCTCGACGGCGCCGACCTGCGGGACTTCTCCGTGTCCTCGCTGCGCGACCATGTCGGCCTGGTGACCCAGGACACCGTGCTCTTCAACGACACCGTCTACGGCAACATCGCCTTGAGCAAGCCCGGCGCCCCGGTGGAGGTTGTCCGCAGGGCCCTCGAGGTCGCCGACGCCGCCGCCTTCGTGGATCAGATGCCCCAGGGGGGGGAGACCCAACTCGGGGACCGGGGCCTGCGCCTCTCCGGCGGCCAGCGCCAGCGCCTGGCCATCGCCCGCGCGGTCATCAAGGAGCCCTCCATCCTCGTCCTCGACGAGGCGACCTCCAACCTCGACTCGGCCAGCGAGAAGGTAGTGCAGCAGGCCATGGAGCGGCTCTACAAGGGCCGCACCGTCGTCTTGATCGCGCATCGTCTCTCCACCCTGCAGAACGCCGACCGCATCGCGGTCCTCCACCGCGGCGAGCTCGTCGAGTCCGGCAGGCACTCCGCCCTCGTGGCCAAGGGCGGGGTCTACGCCACCCTCTACAAGTTCCAGCAGCTCGGCGCGGAACAGCCCGCCGCAGCGGCGGAGGGGCCCGGCTCGAGCCCCGAAGCGGCACTCCGGTCCGAACCCGCCGCCTGAGACGACCGCCTGGATCAGCCCAGGCCGCCCTCTTCCATTTCCTCATTGACATGTCAAGGGGGAGGGGCTATACTCCTCCTATGAGGAACCGGGCTTTCCCGACGGCCTGCCTCTCCCTGGCTGGCGCGTTCTTGACCTTGTTCCTGCCCTTCCCGGGCGGCGCGGCCGCCCAATCGGGCGGGCAGCTCTGCACCGAGGCGGGGCTCTCCGGCGACTGTCTTGACGTCAAGCGGAGGTTCGCTCTGTCGGCCGAGCGCTCGCTCAAGGCGCCCCCGGCCGAGGCCGGCAAGCCATGCCCCAAGAGCTGGGAGCGCTCCAAGCAGGGGAACTGCTGGATCGAGACCGCGGTCTTCGGCGGGGCCAAGGCCTGGGCGTTCGTCCATCCCAAGGGCTGGGTCGTGGACCCCAGGTGCCTGCGGGACAAGAGGTTCACTCAGGCCGAGCTCATGGCCGCTCTGGACTCGGCCTGGCGGAAGATGAGCCCGGCGACGAGCCTATCCCAGGGCGGCTGCCTTTCCCATTTCAACCCCTGGTGGGGCAAGGAACTCGTGGACGGCATGTTCGAGAAGAGCATGTACCTGAGCTGCCCCGAGTTCGACCCGAAGGGCTCGTCATGCGCCGACCGGGGCACCAGGGACTCCTACGAGGTGGACGAAAAAGGCTTCACCGTGCGCAGGCCGGAGGCCGTCAACCTGCTTTCGATCAGGAACGTGGCCCGCTGCATCAGCCCCGGCGCCACGGGTCTGGCGGGGGTGGTCTTCCACGAAACCCTGCACGCCGCGGGCGCCGACAATTTCTCGACCGAGAAGCACAACAAGGCGTACGACCTCGAGCAGTACGTCTTCGTCCGGGACCGGGTCTACGCCGCCGAAGCCGTCTGCTTCTTCGGCACCGACCCCAAGCGCAGAGAGCTGGCCAACATCCTGCAGTGCCGGGCCACGGCCGAGTACCACGCCGAGGACCCCAGGCAGCACCTCTGCGAGGGCTTCGGCGCGTCCTTCACGGACATGCCCGCGGGCTTCATCAAGCACTGAGCTCCCGGCTGAGCTTGGTCTGAGCCTCCACGAACCTCTGCCAGGAGGCCAGGAGCTTGGCCGCCTCTTCCCGGCTCATGGAGGGCTCGAAGGCCCTCTCCACCGCGGGGCGGCGAAGGACCGGCGCCCAGGACGCGCCGGCGGCTTGTGCCGTCAGCGAAGCCACTCCCAAGGCCGTGGCCTCCCGCTCGCGGCAGCGCTCGAGCCTCATGCCCAGGATGTCGGACTGGAAGGCCAGCAGATGGTCCAAGCGCGAGAGCCCGCCCGAGACCTTGGCGCCGGAGGGGCTCAAGCCCGCGGCCCTCAAGGTCAAGACGATGTCCGCGATGAGGAAGGCCAGGCCCTCGGCCATGGCCCGGACGAGGTCCTCCTTCCTGGTCTGGGTGGACAGGCCCGCGAAAGCCACTTTGGCGCCGAAGTCCCACCTGGGCGCGCCCAAACCCCCGAGCGCGGGCAGGGCCCAGACCCTGTTCTTGGACTGGCCGCAGAGCCGGGATATCTCCGTCTTCCTCTTGAACAGTCCGAGGTTGGCGGAGAGCCAGTCGAACGAGGTCCCGGCGGCGTGCACGGTGCCTTCCTCGAGATAGACCGGAGCCTGGCCTTCGACCCTCCAGCCCACCGAGGTGAGGAGCCCGGGGATGCGGTGGAGCTTGGCCCCGGTGTTATGGAGGAAGAAGGCGCCGGTGCCGTAGTTGAGGACCGATGAGCCGTCTTCCATGGCGCCCAAGCCCACGGCAGCGGACTGCTGGTCGCCCAGCATCGCCAGGACCTGGATCTCGCGGCCCTGCCGCTTCACCAGGCCCAAGGGTCCGGCCGACGCGACGACCTCGGGAAGGATCCCCTTGGGCACGCCGAACATGGAGAGCATGCCGTCGTCCCACTCCATCGAGCGGATGTCGAGCAGGAGCATGCGCTGGGCCATGCTGGGGTCCGTGACGAAGGACTCCCCTTGGGTGAGCCTCCATATCAAGTAGGCGGAAACCGGCCCGACGGCCAGCCTGCCTGCGTCCGCGAGCCGACGCAGGGAATCGTCGTGGTCCAGGAACCATCGGATCTTGGGAGCGGAGTAGTAGGGAGTGAGATAGAGCCCCGTCTTCTCGTGGACCTCGGACTGGCGTCCCAGCAGGGGCGCGACCACGGACGCGGCGCGGCCGTCCTGCCAGCTAGGCGCCCGGGCCGCGGGCTTGCCCGTCTCGCGGTCCCAGAAGACCACGGTCGAGCGCTGGGCCGCCACGCCCATGCCCAGCACCCGGGCCGACGGGGGGAGCTTCTCGAGGACGGCGTCCAAGGCCCGCTCCTGGCTGGCCGCGAGGTCCTCGGCGTCGTGCTCGATGAATCCTTCCTTGGGGAAGAGGGTCTTGATGGGGAACTGCGCTCGGGCCACGACCTTGCCGCGGGAGTCGATGGCCAGGACGCGGGAGCTCGAGCTCCCCTGGTCCAGGGCCAGGACGACCTCCTTGGCCATCTTACGGCGCATCAGCTTCCGGAGGCTTGGCCGGAGGGGCGCCGACCGGGGTGACCGTGAGCTCGACGATCTCGGTGAGCTCGGAGGCGGCCTCGAGCCGGGCGCGGTGGGAGGGGTCCAAGGCCGGGTCATTCATGAGCTCGCGGACCACGGGGGCGGACGGCCGCAGGATGGACTCGTAGAGGCCGGCCTTCTTGATGAGGTCGAGCACCTTAGGCCGGTCAGGGAACTCCCATTTCTCCTCGCGGGTCACGGACGCCTCGAACCTCTTGCCGAAGGCGCGGGCATAGCCCTTCCTCTTGAGGAGCCCGGCGATCGCGGCTTTGAGCTCCCTCAGCTCGGCATCGAGGTCGTGGGCCCTGGACTGGAGCTCGCCGTATCGGTCCACCAGCTGGGCTAGCTTGTCGTCGCAATCCCTGGCGACGTCCTGGGCGTCATCCTCGGCCAGGGCCAGGCTCGTGGGGAACTGGTGCCGGAAGACCGGGCACAGGGGCTTGTAGTCGCACCAGAGGCACTTCCTCTCCTCCGGCCTGGGGTCGAACCGGTTGGCGCGGATGCTCTGGGCGGTCTCGACCACGCGGCGCTTGAGCGCCTCCACCTTGGCCTCGGAATGCCGGGCCGAATCCATCATCTCGAGCGTCGGCAAGTGGTAGAAGGAGAGCCTCGCGCACAAGGCGCCGAAATCCCGCTCGCAGCCCAGCTGGTACATGGTCAGCTGGGGGTCGTCCGCGGCCCGGTCCTTGGCCAGCTCCTTGCCGGTCTTGTAGTCGATGACGGCGAGCCTGCCGTCCGGCAATCGGTCCACGCGGTCCACCTTGCCCGTCACCGGCACCCCTTCGATCAGGGTCTGGAAGGAATGCTCGACCTTCAGGGGGACGCTGAAGTCCGAGCAATGCTTGTGGTAGAAGGCGATGAGGATGGATTTGCCTTCCTCGAAGTAGGTGGTCTCCTGCGTCTTGTCCCGGTAGCCTTCGGCGACCCAGCGGGATTTGTAGGCCCGGAGCAGCTCCTCGAGGCCGGGAGGCGGGGGTGAGTTCACGCCGTAGAAGAACTCGAGCGCGCTGTGGAGGCTCCGCCCGAAGGAGAAGTAGTGCTTGGGCTTCTCCGGCACGCCCTCGACGTAGCGGAACCACCACCTCTTCGGGCACTCCGTGTACATCGAGATGGAGGAATGCGACAGCGGCCGCGGCAGTTGCATGCGGGAGGATTATACCACTTCGCCCCGTTTATGGAGAGTCGGTCCGGCAAAGGCGAAAAAATAGATATCATCTGACGAATCCGCGCGCGGAGGTCCCATGACCCGTCTCTTTCTCTTGGCCGCCTTATTCATCATCGCCGGGCGCTACCCGGCGCAAGCCGGCCCGACCGTCGAGCAGTTCTCGCCCCAGGGTCTGGTGCGCGACGCGCGGCAGGTGGTCGTGCGCTTCTCCGAGCCCATGGTGCCCTTCGGCGACCCCAAGGACCTCGCCGAACCCTTCGCCATCTCCTGCCTGGGCATGGGAGCCCAGGTCCCCGAAGGCGCGGGACGCTGGGCCGACGGCCGCAACTGGGTCTTCGATTTCGACGCGGACCTCCCGGCGGGCCTGCGCTGCGGATTCGAGCTCAAGTCCGGCGCCAAGACCCTCGCCGGCAAGAAGGTCGGCGGCCAGAGGAAGTTCGAGTTCACGACGGGCGGACCCGCGATCCGCGACTCGAACCCCTACGAGAGCGAGTACTCCCGGATCGACGAGGACCAGGTCTTCGTCCTGCGCCTCGACGCCCCGGCGGAGGAGTCCTCCATCCTCGAGCACGCCCACTTCCTGGCGGACGGAGTGGCGGAGAAGATCGAGGCCCGCCTCCTTTCGGGTGACGAAAGGAGGCGGAACCTCAAGGCGGTCGAATGGGAGGACACGGAGAACATCGTCCTTCTCCAGGCCAAGCGCTCCTTCCCGCCAGACTCCGTCGTGCGCTTGGCCTGGGAGAAGGGCATCGCGGCGAAGTCGGGAGTGGCCACCGAAGCCGACCAGACCCGCACCTACAAGACGCGGCCGGATTTCACGGCGGGCCTGACCTGCGAGCGCATGGAAGCGCGGGAAGGGTGCCTCCCGTTCAGGCCCATCTCGGTCGACTTCTCCGCGCCCGTGGACTGGGCCAAGGTCCGCGGGGCCTTCCTCCAGGGGCCCAAAGGGGAACGCTGGGACCCTGAGCCCCCGCAGGCGGACGCCGAAGAGCAGGGGGGCCAGCGCTTCGTCTCCTGGGTGCGCTTCCTCGGCCCCTTCCCGGCCCAGGCGGACCTCAAGGTCCATCTGCCCTCCGGCATCACGGACGACGCGTCCCGCAAGCTCTCCAACGCCGCCAAGTTCCCTCTCGACACCCGCACCAGCGGTTTCCCGCCCCTGGCCAAGTTCCCAGCGGCCTTCGGCATCATCGAACTCAACGCGGGAGCCGCCCTGCCCGTCACCCTGCGGGCCCTCGAGCCCAAGGTCAAGGCCAAGGTTCTCAAGGTCCCCGCGGGGCCGGACGCCGGGGTCCTGGAGCGCATTAAGGGCCGCATCGAGCGCGCCTCGACGCAAGCCCCGGCCGGGGAGGTGCTGGCGAAGCTCAGCCAGGTCCTGCGGACCGACCGCGAGAAGCGGGTGCTGACACAAGGAAGCGATATCCTCGTGCCCAAGCCCCGGGGCGCCGACGCCTTCGAGGTCGTCGGCATCCCGCTCAAGGAGCCCGGCTTCTACGTGGTCGAGCTGGAGAGCCCGAGGCTCGGGGCCTCGCTCTTGGGCAAGGAGACGCCGATGTTCGTGGCCGCCGCGGCCCTGGTGACGAACCTCTCGGTCCACTTCAAGTGGGGCCGCGAGTCCTCTCTCGCCTGGGTCACGAGCCTCGACCGGGGGCTCCCGGTGCAGGGAGCGGAGGTCGCGGTCCATGACTGCAACGGAGCCGTGCTGTGGCGCGGCAAGTCCGGGCCCACGGGCGCGGCCCGCATCCCGCCCCTGCCGCTTGTCGAGAAGCTCCCGGAGTGCTCCTACGGCGGGGAGTGGTCCCAGCGCTGGCGCCTCATGGTCTCGGCCACCCAGGGCTCGGACCGGTCCTTCGTGCTCGACAGCTGGAACGACGGCATCGAGCCCTGGCGGTTCGACCTTCCGTACGAATGGCGGCCGGCCGAGGGGAACCTGCGCCACACGGTCTTCGACCGCCAGCTCCTGCGCGCGGGAGAGACCGTCCACATGAAGCACTTCCTGCGGCGGCAGAATCTCGCCGGGCTCGCCCTCCCGGACCGGTCGAAATGGCCCAAGGCGGTCGCGATCGAGCACCTCGGCTCCGACCAGCGCTACACCGTTCCCCTGTCATGGGCGGCGGACGGGACCGCAGTCAACGACTGGGCCATCCCCAAGGAGGCGAAGCTTGGGACCTACCGCGTATCCCTGCCCGACCAGGGCCAGACCGCCGAGGCGTGGGAACGCCCCGACGAGGAATCCGGCGCCTTCCGCGTCGAGGAGTTCCGCGTGCCTCTCCTGAAAGGCTCCATCGAGCCGCCGGACCATCCACTGGTGGCAGCCCAGGAAGCCGTGCTCAAGCTCATGGTCCGCTACCTCGCGGGCGGGCCGGCCAAGGGCCTGGCCGTGCGCCTGCGCACCACCGTGGAACGGGCCGCAGGGCCGAGGTTCGACGCTTTCGAGGATTTCACCTTCGGCAACGGCCCGGCCGGCCTCGAGATGGGCCGCTCCAGGGACGAGGCCAGGGCCGAGGTCCGCACCCTCGACCTCAACCTCGACGCCGGTGGGTCGGCGTCGGCGGTGGTGGACCGCCTGCCGGCCGCCTTGACCCCCGCGGACCTCGCCGCGGAACTCGAGTTCCGCGACCCGAACGGCGAGGTCCAGACCCTGTCGGCCAAGGCCCGGCTTTGGCCCTCCGGGCTCCTCGTCGGCTTGAAGCCCGATTCCTGGGCCGTGTCCAAGGAGAAGTTCAAGTTCACCGCGGCGGTCGCCGACCTGAACGGGAAGCCCGTCCCCGGCGTCCAGGTTGGTGTGCGGCTCTTCGAGCGAAAGACCCTCTCCCACCGGAAAAGGCTGGTGGGCGGCTTCTACGCCTACGAGCATTCGGAGCGGCTCGTGGAGCACGGTCCTCTCTGCCAAGGCGCGACCGACCCCAAGGGGAGGCTCGCCTGCGAGGCCAAGTCCCCGGTCTCGGGCAGCCTCATCATCGAGGCCCAGGCCCAGGACGCCAAGGGCCTCAAGAGCGCGGCGCACGCGACCGTTTGGGTCGCGGGCAAGGACGACTGGTGGTTCGACGTCACGGACTCCGACCGCATGGACGTCATCCCAGAGCGCAAGCACTACGCGCCCGGAGAGACCGCGGTCCTCCAGGTCCGCATGCCCTTCCGCCAGGCCTTGGCCCTCGTGACCGTGGAGAGGGAGGGCGTGGCGGACTGGTTCGTCCGACCCCTCTCGGGCAAGGAGCCCGTGGTGCGGCTCCCGGTCAAGGGGTCCTACGCCCCCAACGCCTTCGTCTCCGTGCTCGCGGTGCGGGGCCGAGTGGGCTCGGTCCAACCCACGGCGCTGGTGGACCTGGGAAGGCCGTCCTACAAGCTCGGGTTCGCCGAGCTCAAGGTCGGCTGGAAAGCCCACGAGCTCAAGGTCGGGGTCGCGGCCGACCGCCAGGCCTACAAGGTGCGCGAGAAGGTCCGCGTGAGCCTTTCGGTGAAGGCTCCGGGGAGCGATCCCTTGCCGGCGGGCGCGGAAGCGGCCGTGGCCGTGGTGGACGAGGGGCTCCTCGAACTCATGCCGAACTCGAGCTGGGACCTGCTGGCCGCCATGATGGACCGGCGGCCCCTGGCGGTGCGCACCTTCACCGGGCAGATGCACGTGGTCGGGAAGCGCCACTTCGGCCTCAAGGCCCTGCCCGCGGGCGGGGGAGGAGGCAGGCAGGCCACTCGGGAGCTCTTCGACACCCTCCTCTATTGGAACCCGAGGGTGCCCCTAGGCAAGGACGGCAAGGCCATGCTGGAAATCCCGCTCAACGACTCGGTGACGGCGTTCCGCATCGCCGCCGTGGCCTCGTCCGGGGCCGGGCTCTTCGGCTCGGGCGGAGCCTCGGTGCGCAGCACCCAGGACCTCGCGCTCTTCTCCGGCCTGCCGCCGATGGTGCGGGAAGGCGACCGGTTCAAGGCGGCCTTCACGGTGCGCAACTCTTCGGACCGCCCGCTCGAAGGCCAGGTCTCCGCCAAGGTGGACGGCCTGGGGGCGAGCCTCGATCCGATCGCGGTCAGCCTGTCCTCCGGCGAAGCCAGGGAGGTCTCCTGGGAGGTGACGGCGCCGGCCGCTCCCAGCCTGGCCTACGAGGTCACGGCCCAGGCGACTCGGCCGGAAGCCGGGGCCGAAAGGCTCGAGGACCGCCTCAAGATATCGCAGAGGATCGTGCCGGCCGTGCCGGTCCGAGTCCTGCAGGCGACCCTGGCCCAACTCGACAAGCCGCTGGACCTGGGCGTGGGACTCCCCAAGGGCGCCTTGCCCGGACGCGGAGGCGTCCGGGTCAACCTGTCTCCCTCGCTGGCCGGCGACCTCTCGGGCTTGGTCGAGTACATGCGGGGCTATCCCTACTCCTGCCTCGAGCAGAAGGTCTCCAAGGCCGTGGCCCTGCGCGACGAGCTCCAATGGCGCAAGATCATGGCGGAGCTGCCCGCCTACCTCGACGGCGACGGCCTCGCCAAGTTCTTCCCGGGCGCCACGGACGGCTCCGACGCCCTCACCGCCTACCTGCTCTCGATCGCCGACGAGGCAGGCTGGACCGTGCCGACGGCAAGCCGCGACAGGATGCTCGGAGGATTGAAGGGCTTCGTCGAAGGCCGCGTCAAGCGCTGGTCGTCCATGCCGACCGTGGACCTCGCCCTGCGCAAGCTCGCCGCCCTTTCGGCGCTCGCGCGCCATGGCCGGGCCGAAGCCCCGATGCTCCAGTCCATCGACCTCCAGCCGAGCCTGTGGCCCACCTCGGCCGTGCTCGACTACATCGGCATATTCGAACGGCTCAGCGAAGCGCGAGGCCTCCTCGTCGACGAGGCCAAGCAGATCCTCCGTTCCCGCCTCAACTTCCAGGGCACGGCCATGGGGTTCTCCACCGAGTCCTCGGACGGGCTCTGGTGGCTGATGGCCTCCGCCGACTTGAACGCGGTCCGGACCGTCCTGGCCGCGCTGCGCTGGCCCGATTGGAAGGAAGACCTGCCGCGCCTGGCGCGCGGCGCCCTGGAACGTCAGCGCAAGGGCCACTGGGACCTGACCCTGGCCAACGCCTGGGGGAGGCTCGCGCTCGAGAAGTTCATCAAGGCCTACGAAGCCGACCCGGTGGCGGGCCAGAGCATCGCGGACCTGCGGGGCAAGTCGCAGAGCTGGGATTGGAACACCAAGCCCGACGGCGGGACCCTCGAGTTCGCCTGGCCATGGGAGACCAGGTCCCCGCCCGAGAAGCGACAGAACCTCTCGGCGCGCCACCTTGGGCCCGGCCGGCCGTGGGCCGTGGTGCAGTCCCTGGCGGCCGTGCCCTTGGAGAAGCCCTTCTCGAGCGGCTACACGGTCAAGAAGACGGTGACGTCGGTGGAGCAGAAGAAGCCCGGCCGCTGGACCGCAGGCGACATCGCGCGGGTGCGGCTCGAGGTCCAGGCCCAGGCGGACCGGACCTGGGTCGTGGTGGACGACCCCATCCCGGCCGGGGCCGCCATCCTCGGCACGGGCCTGGGACGCGATTCCAGGCTCTCGACCCAAGGGGAGAAGCTCGAAGTGGAAGCCTGGCCGGCCTATCAGGAGAGGTCCTTCGAGGCATTCCGCGCCTACTACGAGTTCGCGCCCAAGGGCGCGTTCAAGACCGAATACACCGTGAGGCTCAACAACGCGGGTTCCTTCCATCTGCCTCCCACGCGCGTGGAGGCGCTCTACTCCCCTGAGATGTTCGGGGAGATCCCCAACGCGGGCTGGGAGGTAGAGCACTGAGCCGTCTGATCCCGGCCGTCCTGCTCTCCCTCGCCCTGGCCTCCTCTCCGGCCTGGCCATGGGAGGCCAGGTCCCCGGAGGCGCAAGGCGTTCTCCTCTCGCCGGAGGGGGCCCGGCCTCCCACGCCTCTCGAGGTGCGCCGGGCCTTCCACAGCTCCGAGGCCGTGCTCCTCGACCGAAGGGGGCGCGTCATCCAGGAGGTCCGGGCCGACCTCTCGCGGAGGCGTCTGGCCTGGAGGAGCCTGGGCGGCGTCTCGCCAGCGGTCGTGGCTTCGGTCCTGGCCGCCGAGGACCGCCGGTTCTATGCCCATCACGGCGTGGACTGGCGCGCCCTGGCCGCCGCGGCCTTACGGGCGATGGTGTTCGAAAGGCCGCGCGGGGCCAGCACCATCACGATGCAGGTGGCCGGGTTCCTGGACCGGGGCTTGAAGCCCCCCAGCCGCCGCCGCAGCCCGGCCGAGAAGCTGCGGCAGATGCGCCAGGCCCTGGCGCTCGAGCGCTCCTGGTCCAAAGACGAGATCCTCGAGGCCTACCTCAACCTGGTCGCGGCCCGAGGAGAGCTCCAGGGCATCTCGGCCCTGTGCCAAGGCCTCTTCGGCAAGGAGCCTCACGGCGTCGTGGGCTCCGAAGCCGCGGTCCTGGCCGCGCTCCTGCGGGACCCTTCTGCCTCCTTCGACGAGGTCCTGCGCCGCAGCCGCGGGGTCGCGGCGAGAGCGGGCTGGCGGGCGCCGGACCAGGAGCTCAGCGAGACGGCCCGCCGCGCTCTCTGGGGGCCGCGCCGCATCAAGCCGGCCGCGGACCTGGCCCCCTTGGCGGCCCGACGGCTCCTGCCGCCAGGGCGGCAGGTCCCCGGAGGCGCAATCCGTCCTCCACTCGCCGGAGGGGGCCTGGCGGCGGTGCGGTCCACGCTGGACGCGGGGCTCCAGTCAGCGGCCTTGAGCATCCTGAGGGAGCGGCTCTCCGCGCTCGCGGGCCGCAACGCAACGGACGGCGCGGTCCTGGTCGCGGACAACGCCACCGGCGAGGTCCTGGCGTACGTCGGCAACACCGGGACCGCCTCGTCCGCGCTGCACGTCGACGGCATCATGGCCCGCAGGTCCGCGGGCTCGACGCTCAAGCCTTTCCTGTACGCCCTCGCCCTCGACCGCAGGATCCTGACGGCCGCCTCGCCCCTCGACGACAGCCCGGTCGACGTCCTGGCCGGCCGCGGCGTGTTCAAGCCCGAGAACTACGACCGCAGGTTCCGCGGCTGGGTCACGGTCCGCCAAGCCCTGGCCGGGTCCATCAACGTCCCGGCAGTGCGCACCCTGCTCTTGGTCGGCGGCGAGCCGTTCGTGGGGACGCTCTCAAGCCTGGGCTTCGAGGACCTCGACCAGGCCGACTTCTATGGTCCGTCGTTGGCTCTGGGCTCGGCGGATGTCTCGCTCTGGGAGCTGGTCGGGGCCTACAGGGCGCTGGCCAACGGCGGCCTCTACGGCCCTCTGCGGATGATGCTGGAAGACGGTCCTCTCGAAGGCGGCCGACCGCGCAGGGTCTTCTCACGGGAGGCGGCTTGGCTGGCCGCGGACATCCTCTCCGACCGCGGGAGCAGGAGCATCGCCTTCGGGCTCCAGAGCCCCCTGGACACGCGCTTCTGGGCCGCGGTCAAGACCGGCACCAGCAAGGACATGCGGGACAACTGGTGCGTGGGCTTCTCCGAGCGCTACACGGTGGGAGTCTGGGTCGGCAATTTCTCCGGCGCTCCCATGTGGAACGTGAGCGGCGTCTCCGGCGCCGCCCCGGCCTGGCAGGAACTGATGACCCTGCTCCATGCCGGGACCCCGAGCCGGCGGCCCGGAGCGCCCGCCGGGCTCGTCCAGCGGCCGGTCGTCGCGCTGGGCTCCAGCCAGTCCAGGCAGGAATGGTTCCTCCGCGGCACCGAGCCTGATGACCAGGGAGTGGCGGTCGGCCGTCCCAGGCCCAAGATCCTCTCCCCGGTCTCCGGCGAGATCATCGCCCTCGACCCTGACATCCCGGCCGGCCACGAATCGGTCCCGTTCAAGGCATCGTCGGGAGGCGGCCTGCGCTGGAGGCTCGACGGCCTCGACCTCGGCCAGGCATCGGAGACCTTCGCGTGGCGGCCCGAGCGAGGCAGCCATCGCCTCGAGCTCGCGGACGCATCGGGCAAGGTCCTCGACCAGGCGGGGTTCACGGTGCGCGGCGAGAGCCCGGTCGCTGCCGACGCCCGCGAAGCCGGCGAGGACCCTGTCCCATGAGCATCCCGCACGCGGCCATCCTGGGCCTGACCGCGACCAAGATGCCGTCAAGAACCGTCAAGAAGAAGATCGCCTTCGTCGAGGACATCCTATGCCAGCTCCGTTTCCCCGACCGTTTCAATACGGAGCAGACGGCCCATTGCGTCCTCGCGATGGCCGACGGCAAGGCCCGGGAACGCCTGGTCCTGGGGCACAAAACCCTTCGCCAGGGTGCCCGCATCCATGACATGATCGAGTTCGCCCGGGCGGAGCTTGGCAAGAACTACGCCGAGAACACCCGTGAGTCCATCCGCAAGTCTTCCTGCAAGCAGCTCGTGGACCACGGCCTCGCGGTCGCCAACCCCGATGATCCGGCACGGTCCACCAATTCCGGGAACTGGCACTACGTTCTGGTGGATGATTTCCTGGTCATCCTCGACTGCTCGGACGATGCCAAGCGGCAGAAGCTGATCGCCAAGTGGCCGGCGCGCCATCCGGAGCGTATGCGGGATGCCCTGGAGTTGGAGGCCGCCCATCAACAGAAGGCCAAGCTGCCGGAAGGGGATGAAATCACCCTGAGCCCCGGGATGCACAACGCCCTGGTTAAGATGATCCTGGAAGTCTTTCTGCCTCGGTTCGTGGAAGGTCCCAGGACACTCTATGTGGGCGACACCAGACACAAAATGCTCTATGTCAACGAGCCGCTGCGCATGAAGCTCGGCATCGAGCTTGGCCTCCACGAGAAGCTGCCCGATCTCTTGCTCTACTCGGAGAAGCAGGGACGGCTCTTCGCAATCGAGGCCGTCACCAGCGTGGGGCCGATCACGGACCTGCGGCGGCGAGAAATTGCGGAGCTATTGGGCGCAGCCGTGAAGATCGTGTGCGTAACGGCCTTCCAGACCAAGCAGGAGTTCAAGAAGTTCGCGGATCAGCTTGCCTGGGGCACGGTCGTCTGGATTGCGGAAGAGCCGGAGCACATCGTCCGGTTCAACGGCCATATCCCGTGAAGTAGCCCTCGACAAAGGTCCGTTCCCGCCCATCCAAGCCGTAGAGCGCATAAACCGCCTGGTTTAGTTCCCGTTCGAGGTCATCCCGCTTTCCCTCGGGAGCGTCGATGACGCTTTGCGCCAACTCGACGAACTTCTTTGGCAACGCAGCCGGCAAGGGCAGGATGTTAAGCTCGGTCGCGGACACCTGGGTGTTCCCGTTGAAAAGCCGGAACACGAAGTCTAATAGCTTCGAGTTCAGCAGGGCCGCCAGGGCCTTCATGTCGTAGACGCAGGACCTGTCCCTGCGAAAGATGAAGTTGAGGTGGTTCTCGACGAAATAGCCTGGCGTGTTGGACCGCCATGATGCGGGAACGTAGCATGCCTCGATCCGGCGCTTTTGCTCCTTGGCGCTTATCCGTTTGTTGAGGATCAGCTCCTCTGGGCGGTTGAGCCATGACCGTGTCTCATCATTGAGATCAACGAAAGCTGCCTTGCGTCCGTTGGAGGCATCCGGCACGAACTGAAAGGGTTTGATGTTGTGCATCCAATAGAGCGGGAGGCGGTGTCCGGCCGGATTGTCGTGGAGGTAATGCTTGAACCGGTTCCAGACGAACTTTCCCGTAGACGCACGAAGCCCGAGGGCCTCCAGCGGTTTTGAGCTTGCCCGCACCTTGTTCAGGATGTCCAAGGCGACTCGGCTTGCGCTGGTGCAGAGGATGTGGTCGAACTCCTGGCCGAAATCCACCTCTTCCAGTTTCGCCCGCACCGCGGTGGCATCATCGGCCAGGTCATGGTGGTCGCGGACTTCCTTCAGGATGACGGGACGTTTCGCCATGTCGCGGCTGCACAGCAGGATCACGGTCTCCTGCAGCACGTCCGAGTGATGGAAGACGTCGGTGCGGGACTCGAATGTGAGAATCTGATCCAGATGGACCCGGTTGAGCATGAATTCGCGCAAACGCTTGAAGTAGAGCCCGGACGAAAAGCTCTTCGGCACGATGAAGCCCAACTTGCCCTCTTCGTTGAGGTGTTCAAGGGCGAATTGGAGGAACATGCCGTACATGTTCGCGTGGCCGTAGACCGTGTCCTTGAAATACCCCACGCGAGGGTCGGTGGAGGTCATCTTTCCGTATGGAGGGTTGCCGACTACGAAGTCAAACCCGGAGGCATAGGCGTCATGCATGCGCTTGATGGCCATGACCTCGGGATTGTCGGTTGCGAAGGGCAGGCGATCCCGGTCGTAATCGAGGGTGTCCGCGAGGAATACTTTGAAATCGGCATGCTTCGGCAGGTAGTGGCCTCTGAGGGATAGCAGGGCGGCCAGGCCCATCTTGGCCAGACAGACCGCAGTGAGGTCATTATCTAGACCCGCCACGTCCGAGAGCACCCTGTCCCGCGCCAGCGGCTTGCTGCCCGCCGCTTGGCATATGCGCTCGGCCGCGGCTAGGAGGAAAATGCCGCATCCTGATGCGGGATCGAGCAACTTGGCTGAGAGTGCTGTTTCTCCCGAAAATCCTAGCTGATCCAGGATATACGAGACGATCTCTGAGGGCGTATAGACCTTGCCTAGTTCGCGCTGGTTTTCCGGGCTGTTGAGAATGGCATAAAGCCTCTGAAAAACGGCGGGATGCCAATTGGTGGTTCCCAGTAGAGGCCTGTCGATAGTCGGCACCAGGTTGGCTGCGGGCTTCCATGTTTCAGGATAAAGCCCGGCCAGAAGAATGTCGGCATTGTTCTTGGACATGCGCCAGAGCAGGCTGAAAGCAAGGCTGTTGAGAACGATATGGAGCCGGAACTGTTGTTCTTCCGGCTGGACGAACCCCTTGACCACAGCGGTCCATGCCGCGAAGGTCTTCCGATAAGCTGGCGAGACACATTCGTGCTCAAGAGATTGCAGGGCGAACCTAGCCCATCGCGCGAGGTCCTCAACAGCCGCTTCATCCGGTTCGGTCGATTCCGATGTATCCGGAGCAAGGGGTTCGACAGTGGCCAAGCCGGTCTCATAGCTTTCAATTGAGTCGGACATCAGGAGGGTGGCCTCACGGGAGGCACGGCGGATGATGGGTCTCCAGGCCGGAGGCACGCGATCCGTCAGGAGCATCAGTTCAGCTTCGTCATGGCCCAAGGCCTTCGCCAGTTTGCGGATGACGTCCTCGGAGGGTTGGACCTGGCCGCTTTCGATTCGCGAAAGATAGGCGTAGTTCACGCCGGTCTTCTTGCCCAATGGTTTGATGCCCATCCCCTTATGCTTACGAATCTCCCGCAATTTAGTTCCAATCTCCATAGCTACAGTTTACCACAGGTTGACTAATCTATCAACCCTGTGGGCAGGAACGGGCCAACGTTTCGTGATTCATGATGAAGTTGGGTCCTTTTACCGGCCGGCGGTGTACTCGATGAGCTCGGTGTTGGGGTTCTCGAAGTCCGGTCCGCCGACGGTGGTCTTCACGCGGCCGACCGACGGGGCGTAGTAGTCGTACTTCCAGGAGCCGGCGAACCGCGGGTTGAACTCCTTGATCTTGAGGCAGTCCTTGAACACGCCCGCCACGGTCTCCGCCTCGGCATCGTCCGCCTCGACGAGGTACTCGATCTGGTCCTCGCCGCTCCGCGCGGACCAGGAATGGCCCTTCGTGAACGGGAACCTCAGGATGGGGACCTTCCTGCCCGGAGCCGTCTCCCAGACGGCCCAGTCCTTCTTGGCGTAGGACAGGACCTCGGACTTGATGACCTTCTTCCCGGCGAAGAGCGCGCTCGACATCTCGGCCGACACGGCGCCGCTCGACCTCCTGACCTCCAGCTCGAGCCTCATGTTCTTGCCGCCGCTGGCGGTGTCGCCGACGATCCATCGCCAGCCGGGCCCGAACGGGAAGTAGTCCGGGCACGCCATGAGGCCGGCCTTGGCGCGGGATGCCCAGGGCTCGGCGTCGGGGAAGCGCCTAAGTGAGGCTTCGTAGTGGCGGCGGGCCTCCAGGCACCGGTCGAGCTTGGCGGCATAGATGCCGGCCGCGCGCACCAGGGCCTCGGCGGTCCTCGGGTCGCGGGGCCGGCGGGAGGCGAAGCGCTCGTAGTGCTGGACCGCGGGGAGAAACTTCTGGGTCCTCTCGTAGCGCCGGGCTCTCTCCAGGTCCAGCGAATCGCATCCCGCGAGGAACGCGGCGGCGGCCAGCGGCAGGATGACCCTCATCGGACGGACTCCGCGATGTGTTCGAGGACCTCGGGCCCGAGGAGAGCGACCAGGACGAGCTTCGTCCCCCCGGCGGACCAGCCCAGGACCCCGCCGTCCTCGGTCCAGGAGGCGAAGCCCGTCCCGGAGGCCAATCGGACCTCCCTGCGGTCCTTGGTCCCCAGGTCGAGCTTCGAGCGAGGGGGAAATTGGAACAGCGACAAGGCGTGCGCGCCGTCCGAGTACCGGCAATGGAGGATCTTCTTGTCCTTGTGAGGGATCAGCTCGACCCCTTCGAGGACATAGCCGGTCGGGAGCCACGACGGGAACCTCGGCTCGAAACCCGTCTCCTCCCGCACCTTGGAGAGGACGGCGGGCTCAGGGGTCAGCCGGCCGACCAGGACGGCTCCCGGCGCAGGCTCCAGGCGCAAGGCCGCAGGATCGTCATCCTCCCTGAAGGAGACTCGCGAGAACCGGCTCCGAGCGGCCACGGTCCCGTCCGGGAGGATGCTCTCGTCCTTCAGGACGAGACGGCGGTCCCGGTCCACCCACAGCCTGCGTCCCACCCCGACCCCTGACCGGGGCTTGAGTTCCAGCTTCCAGGTCTCCCGGCCGGCGACCCTGGCCCCGGTAGAGATGGAGACCCGATAATGCGTCCTGACCGCTTTCTTGAGGTCCTCCGGATAACCTGAGGCCGGGCCCTCCCAGACCTTGTTGAGCTTCTTGTCGAAGACCCACTCCTTGGACCCGTCCGTGGCGAAGACCAGCAGAGACGCGCCCTTGGCATCCACGAACTCGCGCCTGCAGGAGGGATTCCCGCCGGCAGGGACCCGAGCGCAGCGGACCGCCATCTTCTTGGTTTTTCCCTTGCCGGCCCTCACCGAAACCGTACCGTCGAAGGGGCTTTCAGGCCCCCTCAGAGCATCGTCAAGGACTTCGGACGCCTCCGGCAGAGCGGCCTTTTTCGGGGCAGCCCACGCCGGGTCCAGGACGAAAAGCGCCAGGGCAGCGCCGCAAAGCCCGGCAGCCAGGAGGCTGCCGGGCTGGATGACGCTAGTCGTCCGTCTCATCGTCCTCCAAGTCGTCCGCAGGCGCATCGACCGAGCCAGGGTCCGAGTCGGTCCGAGCCAGCGGCTGGGCCAGGGCGTAGCGCCTGTGAGCCGAGAGCATGACGTCGATCGGCACCGGGTCGTCCTGCCGGCGCTCGAACCAGAGCCCGACCAGAAGAAAGGCCGCCAATCCGAAGGCCAACCCGTACCGAGGGGAGAGGGTCCCCATCCAGGCGGAGGTCCGGTCGAGCAAGGTCGGCCCCGCGGGCCGCGGCTCTGCTCTGCCGGGAAGCGCGCCCGCCAGCGCCCCGGCAGCCAACGCCTTTCCCGAAGGGCTGCCGGGGCGCTCGGGCTCCGCCCTCGACCGCGCCTCGGCCTGGGCGGCGGCCACCCTCAGGGCCGCCTTGAGGTCCGCGGGCGCCTCGGGAGCCGGCATGGAGGCCAGGATGTCCTTGGACCTGCGGATGAAGGCGAGCCTGCGGCCGCAGGCGCGGCAAGCCTTGAGATGGGCCTCGACCAGCTGGGCCTCCTCCCCTGTCGTCTCGCCGTCCGCGTACGCGGAAATAAGGTCTTCGAATCCTTTACAATCCATTAGGCCACCATCCCCGCCGTCCTATCCCTCAGCTTCTCTTTCAAGGCCGCCCTGGCGCGGCTCACCCGCGACCTCACGGTCCCCGGAGGGGCACCTAGGACCTGGGCGATCTGGGTATAGTCCAGGCCCTCCACGTCGCACAGGGTCAGGATGGCCTGGTGATCCCGGCTCAGGGAGCTCATGGCCTCCTGGACCTGCTCGACGGCCTCGCGCCTTTCGAGCGCCTCGAGGATATCCTCGTCGCGGGCGTCCGCCATGGTCTCGGCGATGGAGAGCCCCTCCCCGTCCTCATGGCGGACCGGCGCGTCCAGGGAGACCCGATTCCTGCGGTCGCACTTCTTGACGCTGTCCACATATAGGTTCCTCAGGATGGCCAGGAACCACGCCTCCAGGGGCTGGGAGGCATCATAGCGGTCCCAGGACTTGAAAAGCCTGAAAAAAGCCTCCTGGACCAGTTCCTTGGACTCTTCCACATCGTCGCAGAGCCGGTAGGCGAACTGGAACGCGCTGTCCGAATATTCCTCGACGAACCTCTGAAGCACTTGGGAGCGGCCTCCATCCCTTATATACGAGCGAGGCCCGAAAAAGTTCCCTGAGATTGTAACAAATCGGTCCGGCCGGGTGGTTATCCGCGGTCAACCCTCGTCGGAGACGGGGGGCGGCGTAACAATTCGTTAACAACCCTGTAATGACCCCGTAACGCCCCGGTTCTACACTGGTAGTGAGGAAGCCGCCATGAACCAGACCACCCAGAGCCAGGCGACGGGGAGGAACGGCAAGACCCCCGAGACCATCATGGCTTCCTATCTTACCCACGAGTTGCGCGCCCCGGTCACGGCCATAAAGCTCGGCCTCGAGATCTTCGAGGAGCAGGTCGCGACCCGCCTCCAGGCGGACGAGCGGCAGATGCTCACGCTCGCCATCAAGAACACCGGCCGCCTTCAAGGCCTGGTCAACGACATCATGGACTACACCAAGGTCCTGGCCGGCAAGATGAAGCTCGATTTTCAGACCTGCGACGCCCGGGAGCTCCTGAGCGAGGTCGTGGACTCCTTCCAGGCCTGGGCCATCTCCAAGGGCATCCGGCTCGTCAAGGAGGACTCCAACGAGCCCCTTCCCCGCATCAAGGCCGAGCCCAAGCGGGTCATCCAGGTCCTGACCAACCTCCTGAGCAACGCCCTCAAGTTCACCCCGGCCCGCGGCACGGTCACGGTCGGGGTCAAGGCCGGCAAGTACGAGCACGCCGGCACCCTGGTCTTCCGGGTCAAGGACTCGGGCGCCGGCATCCCGGCGGAACACCTCGAGAGCATCTTCGAGACCTTCAGCCAATCCGTCACCAACGGCAAGCAGTCCGACGGCACCGGCCTGGGGCTCACCCTGGCGCGCTCCATGGTCCAGCTGCACGGCGGAAAGATCTGGGCCGAGAGCTGGAAAGGCCTGGGCGCTACCTTCCGCTTCACCATCCCGATCTCTCCGGAAGACCTCCCCGAGCCCATCGAGGTCTACGCGAATCCCGTCGAGTACCACGGCCTCTTCGTGGACGTCTACCGCAAGCTCAACGCCTTCGTCGCGATGCTCTTCTGAGCCGGATCACCGTCCCGCCTCCCCTATCCATCGAACCGCTCTCCACCGATCTGCGGATGGCGTCAACGGCGCATCCGGACGTCGTCGTGGGGCGTAATCGCGCGACCCGCGTGAGCGCGGGCCGCCAACTATAGTATCATGACGCATGGCCGCGAACGTCCTGGGGATCAACGACGGCTTCTCCGCGGGCGTGACCGTGCTCAAAGACGGCCGGCTGACCGCCCAGGTCAATGAGGAGCGGTTCTGCCGCAAGAAGAACTACGGAGGATTCCCCGCCCTGTGCCTGGATTGGCTCCTCTCGAGCGGGACCCGGCCGGACGACCTCCAGGCCGTTGGGCTGGCTTGGCGCAGCGAGCCTTTCCGCGACATCTCGGAGCGCGACGGCGGCAAGCACCGGGTCTTCAGCAGTCTGGCCCGCTGGCTCCCCGCGGCCGCATCATCGGACGCGCTCATTTCCCGGGTCGTTGAACGCAGCGCGCGCCGCCGGCGCAGGCTGACCGCGGTTAGGCGGGCTCTGGCCGCCGCCGCCCCGCCCCTGTCCCGGCTCCCCATCCGGATATACGCGCACCATCACTGTCACGCCGCGTCCTCCTACTTCGCCTCGGGACTCGCGCGGCGGGACTGCCGGGACGCGCTGGTCATCACGATGGACGGCTCGGGAGACGGCGAATGCTTCACCGTTTGGCGCGCGCGCGGCTCGCGCCTGGAGAAGCTGGCGGCGCAGAACTCCTACCATTCCCTGGCCATCCTGCTGGAGGCCGTCACCTCTCACATGGGGATGAAGCCTCTGGAGCACGAATACAAGATCATGGGGATGGCGCCCTACGGAGGCGGGTTCCAGGCCGAGGCCGCGGCCGGGCAGTTCCGCCGGTACTTCTCCTTGGACCGCAAAGGGCTCCTGCCGGTCAACCGGATGGCGGCCTGGGGCGACAGCATGGAGAAGCGCCTGGCGCGGGATTTCCGGCGCATCCGCTTCGACGCGATCGCCTACGGGATTCAGCAGGTGTTCTCCGAGTTGGTCCTGGGGCTCGTGCGCAGCTGGGTCCGGGAAACCGGGATCAGGGATGTGTGCGTCGGCGGCGGCTCGTTCATGAACGTCAAGCTCAACATGACCCTGGCCCAGGACGACGGGATCGGCGAGTTTTTCGCCCTGCCCAGCTGCGGCGACGAGAGCCTCTCCTTGGGAGCCGCCTACCTGGCCCATGAGGAGCTGGCCCCCGGATCTTCCCCCGCTCTGGGACCTCTCTACTTGGGCCCCGCCAACAGCGAGGCCGAGGTCCTGGCCGCCCTGGAGGCGGCTCGGGATCATGCCGCTTGGGAGAGGAAGCCCGATATCGAGCGCACGACCGCGGAGCTCCTGCGCGACGGCCGCATCGTCGCTCGGGTGCGCGGGCCCATGGAATGGGGGGCGCGCGCCCTCGGCAACCGCTCCATCCTCTGCAATCCGACGAAGATGCAGATGATCCACAGGATCAACAAGGCCATCAAGATGCGGGACTTCTGGATGCCGTTCTGCCCTTCGATCCTCCCTGCGGACGCCGACCGCTATCTGGTCAATCCCCGCGGGCGGTCCGCCCCGTACATGATCCTGGCCTTCGAAAGCCGCCGGGCCGCTCAAGAGGAGCTCCCCGCCTGCCTGCATCCCTTCGATCTCACCTGCCGGCCCCAGATCGTCGACCCGGAGCACAACCCGCGCTATCACTATCTCCTCGAGCAGTTCAAGCTCATGACCGGCATCGGAGGCGTGCTCAACACGAGCTTCAACCTCCACGGGGAGCCGATAGTATGCACGGCGGCCGACGCCATCCGCGTCCTGCGCAAGTCCGGCCTGGATTTCCTCGCTCTTGAGGATTATCTGGTCTGGCGCAAGGATGCGCCGTCCGGCTTGTGAGCTGAGGAGGCCGGGATGATCGTCTGGCGCCTCCTGGAATGGGAACGGGCCCTGGACCGCGTCCTGCCGGCTTGGACGAGGGGCGACGGGCTCGGCCTCCTGCCGGTTCCTTCCGACGCATGGGCGTCCCTCCCCCCCAGGGCCGATGACAGCCGGGCCTGGCTCTCCGACCCCGCGGGCTCGGCCCGGGAACTGCTCGGCGCCGGCGGCTGGCGCCTGGACCCGTGGGGCCTGCTGCGCGGCGTCATCGAGGAACACGGACGCATGCCGGCCGAGCCCCTGTATCTGCGTCAGCCCCTGCCGGTCCATCGCCTGCCCGGCCGGGCCAGGCAGATGATCGCGGGCATCCTCACGAATCTCGACCGAAAGCATGAATGGATGGACCCTGCCGCAAGCGCGGACCTCCTGTCGTGCCTCATCGAGCGCGAAGGCCCGCCCGTCGAGCGTCCGGACCGAGGGCCTTTCCCCATGCCCAAAGACGAGCTGACAGTTTGCCTGACACACGACGCCGACAGCGGCAACTTCCAGACCCGCGGCGACGGCTCGCCGCTGCTGCGCTTGGAGCGCAGCCGGGGCTTCACGTCGACATGGTTTCTCACCACGGGACGCCACGCCCTGGACTGCGGCTTCCTCGACGCCCTGCGCGACGAGGGGCACGAGCTGGCCTGGCATGACACCGTGCACGACCACAGACTGTCCTTTCTGAGCCCCGAGGCGATGAGCCGCCGCGTCGAGGCTTCCAGGGGCTTCCTCGAACGCTACGCCGTCCGCGGGGTGCGGTCGCCGAACTATTTCCGGTCCCCCCGCTACTTCGAGTGCATGGGGCGGTTCTTCTCGTACGACTCGAGCCGGCACGACAGCTACCCTCCGAGAGAAGGCAGCGGGACCTGCCGCCCCTTCCGGGACCTCGGCGGGCTCCTGCAGGCGCCGGTCAGCATCCAGGAGGACTTCTTCCTGCTCAGGCGCAGGCCGGACACGGACGCCGTCGTCCGGGAGCAGATCCGCCAGATCGAGCGGGTGCGCGCCAGACGCGGGGTAGTCCTTCTCAACACGCATCCCGAGCCGGAGCTCTCCGAGCGGCCGCAAGGCATGGCCGTCTACGAGGCGGTGCTGGACTACCTCGCCGCCCAGCCCGGATGCCGCGTCCTGCGCGTCCGGGATTTGGCGGACCGCTGCGCTTGATCCGTCCGAGGTCGGCCTATTTCTTGGTCAGGACGTAGGCCGCGGCATGCCCCAGGCCCTTGAGCTTGTCCGAGGCTTCCTGGGCGGCCGGCCGACCGTCGAACGGCCCGACCCTGACCTGGTAGAAGGTCTTCCCTGACACGGAGACGGGAAGGACGGCGACGGAAAGGAAGGCGCCCTCGATGGCCTTCTTCAGGGCCTGGGCCCGCGCCTCGTCGCCGAAGGACCCCACCTGGACCAGGAACTGGCCAGAGGTCTTGCCCGCCGGAGCCTTCGCCGGCGCAGCCTCGGGCTTCGCCGGAGGCGCCGCGGCAGGCTTGGCTGGGGGTACCCGGCCGGAGGCCGGGTCGGGCTCGGTCTTGGCCAAGGAGGGGGGAGGCAGTTTCGCCGGGGCCGCAGCCTGCGTCGGCTTCTCCGGCGTCTCGGCCGGCTTGGCCTGGACCTGGACAGCTTGAGGCTGGGCCTTCTTGCGCAGGGGGATGGTCGGCCGAGCCGCCTGCCCACTCTCGGATTGCAAGGCACGCGGCCGCATGGCGGCAGCCCCCATGGCCAGGTGCATCACGTTCCCGTCCCAATCGATGCCGTAGATGGCGTAGCCGGTCATGTCCACGACGGCGCGGGCGACCGGGATGGGCTCGGTGGAGAGTTGAGCGGCCCTCACTCCCTTGAGGACCGCCCCCTTGCCTTCGAAGGTCTTCGCCGCGGCCGTGAGGTTGGCGTTCTCCCAGTCGATCATCAGCCTGGGCGGAGACCGGTCGAAACGGACACGCTCCCTCGCAGGGGAGCTGAAGTGGAACTCCACACGGTCGTCCTCCGTCACGATGGCGGCCAGCGAGACGGCGGCCAGGCCGGATGGCGCGGTCTCGGCCGCCTGGACGGCGATGTGGACCGGGACAGCGACAAGAAGAGCGATGATCGTTTCTCTCATGGGACGCCCGCTTTCTGCAGACTGGCCTCGAACCGGGCCGAGACCGTGTCCCAATCCACGGCCTTCATGAAGGCAGCCACATAGTCGGCGCGCTTCAACCCGTAGTCGACCATGAAGGCGTGCTCGAAGACGTCCATCACCAGCAGCGGGGCGCAGCCCGGCAGGTGGCCGGCGTCGTGTTCGTTGACCCATTCGTTGAAGAGCCGTTCGGCGCGGGCGTCGCGGTACAGGATGACCCAGCCGATGCCGCGCATGGCCCCCATGGCCTTGAGATCGGCCTCCCACGCCTCGACCGAGCCGAAGTCGGCGGCCAGGGCCTGGGCGAGCCTCGGCGCCCCCGAAGCCAGCGGTTTGGGGGACTTCGTCAGGTTCTCGAAATAGTACTCGTGCAGGCGCATGCCGCCGAATTCCCAGCCGAAGCGCCTCTTCCTCTCGGCATAGGCGGGCGTGCCGGTCTTGCCCTCCTTGAGAAGGTCGCGGAGTTCGCCGGCCAGCTTGTTCGCGTTCTTCACGTATCCGTCGTAGAGCGTGAAATGGTTGTTGAGCAGCGCGTCGGAGAAACCGGGCAGCCCCAGGAGCGTCTTGAAGTTCTTCGTCGCATAGTCAGCCATGGCCGGCACCTCCAAGATGATGGACCGCCTTCACCGCCAATCAAAGCATTTTGTCCTCGCCTTTGACAGCAATACGCTATAATCTCTCGACTACCCGGCGTCGCGCCAGGGCGCGTCGTCCCCGGAGGCGCGGGCCGTTCTCCTCTCGCCGGAGGGGGCGTCGCGCATGCCAGACAAGAAGAAAGGCAAACGGTTCGACTTCCTCGAAGGGAAGAAGAAGCCGGACCAGCCCTGCCAGCCCGAACTCCCTCAGGTCGGGCGCTTCGAGCATCTCGAGATCGGGGAGATCCGGCGCGCTCCCCCTGGGCCTTCAGCCCAGGCGGCGCCGCCCGGCAGGGCCGTGTGCGGCCATTGCGGCCAGCCCAACGAGCCGGAACGCGACACCTGCTGGGCCTGCTACAAGCCTCTCTCCGGCCGGACCGGGACTCCGGGGAAGCCCGCCCAGCGGCAGGAGATCACCCTGGTCATCGACGGGCTGACCTACAAGTCGGCCGACCCCGACCTGCCCGACGACATCCGCACCCTCATGGACCGCATCGCCCAACAAGGGTTCAGCCAGAGGCTGCTCGATGAATGGCGCGCCCAGCGCGAGGAGATCGGCCCCGAGGTCCGCGGCGCCTGGCAACGCACCGCGGAGGAACGCCGGGTCGAGGCGTTCCAGGGTTCCAGGGTCTCGGTCATCAGGATCGACGGCCAGGTCTACCTCTCGGACGCGCGGGACCTGCCGCCCAGGATCCGCGACCTCTTCGATTACATCGAGCGCAACGGGGTCACGCCCCAACTCATGGAGAACCTCAGGTCCATGGGCCAGGAGGCGAAGGTGCGGCCGTCCACCACGGCCCAGCCGTCTGACGGCGACCTCGCGTTCTGGCGGGAGGTGGAGGCCAGGCGCCAGCGCGAGTTCCAGGCCGCCAGGCAGCCCGCCGAAGAAGGCCTCGACTCTCCCTTCAGGTTCTTCTACTACCTGGCCCCGCTCTGGCTTCTGGTCGAGACCGTGTCCTGGCCGTTCTTCCGGGCCGGGCTGGTGACCGGCGGCTCCGGGCCGTGGAATCTCTTGTTCTATGCCGTGGAATGCGCGATCGGGGCGGGGTACTGGCAGCGCTTGCCCTGGATCCCCTACGCCGCACTCGTCGAGAACATCCTGTATCTGGCGGCGGCGTTCCATATGGTGATCTTCTCGCCCGTCAACATGGCCCTGAGGTTGGACTCGGGCGCCCCGCAAGCAGCGCTGGCCGTCAAGAACTTCCACCAATCCCTGCCAGGCTTCCTGTTCTCGATGTTCTTCGTCGCCCTCACGATCCGGCGGCTCGTCGCTCGGGGACCGAACCGATAGGCCCCCTTTCCCAAGCAGGGCTGGGCCGAATGCCGCCAGGAAAAGGGCCTTAGAGCCCAATCATTTTCCCGGCATCCGATGATATGATGTTGCCATGTCGTGGCCACCGGTCCTGGGGATCTGCGTCATCCTCGCCGGACCCGCGCCGTCATCGGCGCAGACCCCGACGTCCGCTGGAAGGCTCTCCCTCTCGGGCCGCTGGGCGCCTTCCCGCATGACCGGCCGGCCCGCCGCTCCCGCCATGGTGACGCCGGCGGTCCCGCTCATCGGACCGATGAACCTGGGGACCGTCACCGGCGCGCTCCCAAGCCTCCCCGGCATCCGACTGGCTCCTTCCGCGGTCGAGGGCGGCGGCGCGGTCGAACACGGCTCGCCCGCGCCGCCGCCCTCGACCGCGCTTACGGCGCAGGCGCCCTCCGGCGAGGACTCCAAGTCCGGCCTCGCCGGGAAGGTCGAGCGCATGACCGAGGAAGTAGACGCCACCCTCAAGGCGGCGGGCCCGACCGAAAAGCAGTCCGGGGAAGAAAGCCGCGGCATGGCGGACTCGGTCTTCCGGACCCTGACCGGCGAAGCCATGGCGCTGGGAAGCATGCGGGCCGAAGACGCGGGGGCCCAGGCCAATCTGACCCAGCGCAAGATGATCGGGACCCTCTACAAGGTCGCTTCCATCTTCTCCGAGCACTACGCCCCGGTCGAGTGGAAGAAGGCCCGGTTCCAGCTCGACTTGAAGCGCGAATACGAGAAGGCCGCGGCGGTCATCCTCTCCGAGCCCGACATCGGGACGCGCCGGTTCCAGTCGCTCGTGGCGGACCTGGCCTTCGCCATGCGGGACTACCACGTGACCGTCACCTTCCACTCCACCGAGAAGGCGCGCCTGCCCCTGCTCGTCATGGGCGCCGAGAGCAAGCACTTCATCGCCTACATCAACCGCGAGAAGCTCCCGAAGGAGACCTTCCCGTTCAACGAGGGAGACGAGGTGCTCGAGTTCGACGGCAAGCCCACGGCCGAGGCCGTCCGGGCCCTCGCCCGCGTCCACGCCGGCAACACGGCCGAGACGGACATGAGGCTCGCGGAGGTCACGCTGACCCACCGCAGCCGCAGTATGGGCGAAGAGGTCCCCCAGGGAGCCGTCACCCTCAAGGTCCGGGACCGCCGCGGCAAGGTTTACGACGTCAAGACGGAGTGGGACTACACCCCGGAGAAGGTCCCGGTCGACGTGCCGGTCCGCGACGCGGGCTTGGACCTTCCCGAGGATGCCGGGGGCCGGCAGGCCCAGGCTTGGGACGGGGGCGCGGCTCGGGGCGCCGCCGGGGGCTTAAGCCTCGCCGGCCTCATGAGCCGGCTCTACACCCGGGCCGCCCATCCCCTCTCGAGCGTCTTCGCCCAGATGCGCGCGGCGGCCCCTGAGAATCCCCACTTCCCGGGCTCGAAAAAAGGCTTCCTCCCGCCCCTGGGCCCCATCGTCTGGAAGGCCAAGGGGGCCGACCCCTTCGACGCCTATGTCTACAAGGACAAGCGGGGCCGCGACATCGCCCATGTCCGCATCCCGGACTTCGACGGCGGGGAGGACGAGGCCCACGCGTTCGGCCTACTCATGAACAGGTTCCAGCGCGACCCCGAGATCAAAGGCCTGGTCATCGACCAGACCAACAACCCGGGGGGCAACCTCTTCCAGGTCTACGCCCTGGCGTCCCGCCTGACCGACAAGCCGCTCACGGCCCCGAGACATCGGATCATCATCGACGAGAGCGACGCGGCCTGGGCGCTCGAGCTCCTGGAGAAGCTTTCGGACCCGGAGAAGCTGGAGGCCGAGCTCGAGGAGATGGCGGAGTCGGACGAGTGGTCGGGCTACGCCGTCACGGACAGGTTCATCGAGCTCATCGCCCGGTTCGCGCGCTTCATCCTGAGCGAGCTCGGCGCGGGCCGGCGCCTGACCGGACCGACGCACCTCTGGGGAGTCGACGACATCCAGCCCGCGCCCGCCAAGGAGCGCTTCACCAAGCCCATCCTCATCCTCGTCAACGAGATGGACTTCTCCGGAGCGGACTTCTTCCCCGCCATCCTGCAGGACAACGGCCGCGCGACGGTCATGGGCGTGCGCACCTCGGGCGCCGGCGGCGCGGTGAAGCCCTTCGAGGTGCCCAACCAGTTCGGCATCGCGGACCTCGCCGCGACCTGGACCCTGGCCCTGCGCAAGGACGGCAGGCCGCTCGAGAACCTCGGCGTCCGGCCCGACGTCCCCTACAGCCTGACCGAGAGGGATCTCAGGGCCGGGTTCGCGCCGTACCGCCGGGCCATCAGCCAGGCCATGGACAAGCTGCTATGATGGAGAACCGCCAGCTCAAGGACACCATCGTCGCCCTGCGCGGCCGGATCGAGGTCCTGCAGTACGACCGGGACGAGGCGGTCCAGCGGGCCACGGCCGCGGAGCTGCGCATCCAGATGGAACGCCGGGCCTTCGCGTTCGAGGACCGGCTGGCCGGTGAACGCAGCGCCAGCCGCGACGAGGCGAAGCACCTCCAGCGGACGATCGCGACGCTCAGAGAGGCCTTGGTTGAGAAGTCCACGACGGCCCAGGGCTGATGGAGAGACCCGCGACGATGACCCTTCAGACGACACCGGCCGCTGAGGCGCCGAGGAGGACCAACGGCAGGAGGGCCGCGCCGGCCGGGCACGAGAAGAAGCTGCTGCAGGCCGAGATGCTCCTCAGCATCCCCCGGAGGCTTGCCGCCATCGACTCTCTGGACGAGATCCTCGAGACCCTGGTCAAGATGACCACCACGGAGCTGGGCGCCGAGCGGGGGTCGCTCTTCCTCAACGACGGCCAGACCGGAGAGCTCTTCTCCGTCGTCGCCCAGGGCAACGCCCGGCGCCGCATCCGGATCGCCAACACGACGGGCATCGCGGGCGACGTGTTCCAGACCGGGCGGGGCGCCATCGTCCACGACGCCTACAAGGACAAGCGCTTCAACCGGCAGATCGACCAGCAGACGAGCTACAAGACCAAGAGCATGATCTGCGCCCCCATCGTCTCGGTCAAAGGCGAGACCACGGGGGTCGCCCAGGTCCTCAACAAGAAGAAGGGCAGGTTCACCCTGGAGGACTTGAAGCTCCTCGATGCCATGACCACGCAGGCGGCGGCGGCCCTGCACGGGGCGCAGCACGTCGAGAAGATGCGCCAGTCCCGGGCCCGGGAGATGGAGTTCCTGGACATCGTGGCGGACGTGACCTCGGAGATCGACCTGGGCACCCTGCTCCACAAGGTCATGGGCGAAGCCACCAAGATGCTCCACGCCGAGCGCTCGACCCTCTTCCTCAACGACGAGAAGACCGGCGAGCTCTGGTCCCTGGTGGGGGAAGGGATGGGCGCCACACAGATCCGCTTCCCCAACCACCTCGGCATCGCCGGGACCGTCTTCACCGCGGCCAAGTCCGTGAACATCCCATACGCCTACGCGGACCTGCGCTTCAACCCGTCCTTCGACAAGAATACGAGGTGCTCGACCACCACGCGGACGACGAATTCCCCAACATGATGGAGGCGGCGGGCTACTTCAAGGAGGGCCGCAAGGCCTATCAAGCCGGCCGATGGGACCAGGCGGCCAAGCTGTTCCACGAGGTCCTGCGGCTGCACCCGAAGGACAAGCTCTCAAGGCTCTATGTCGACCGCTGCGAACGCCTGAAAGCGGACCCGCCGGGGGACCGGTGGAACGGCGTGTGGGTCATGACCGACAAATGAAGCGCCTGGCCGGCCGCGAGAGGCGTCGGCACTTCCGCAAGACCGTCTCGGTCGAGGCGAAGCTCGCCGTCGAAGCGAAGCCCTTCGTCGAGGCGAGGCTCCAGCCGGAGGCGGACCCGCGCTGGCACCGCTGCCGCATCCTCAACATCTCGCCCGGCGGCGCCAAGGTCGCGATCGACCTCGCCTTGAGCCGCGGCGATCCGGTGCGGCTCGACATCCCCCGGTTCGGCCGATTCGGCGGCGAGGTGGTCTGGCGGAGCGATGGGGAGGCCGGGCTGCGGTTCACCCACGACCCCGCCGAGATGACCGAGGTGGTCATGGGCCTCGCCGTCTACGGGTAGGCTCACTCCACGCCCTCGCTGGCGCCGGTCGCGTCGTAGGACACCGTCACGCGGCCCATGCCGCTGAAGTTGGCGTCGCTTAGGCACGCCCGGTTGTCGGTCGCGGGGTCCGCCCAAGGCTCGAGCTTGTAGAGGGTCAACTTGCCGTCGCCCGCCGATTCCTCGGAAAAACTCACCCCTCGGCGCCTCAAGCCCCGGGAATCCTCGACCAAGTCCCTGCGCTTCGGGTCGTCGACCGTGACGAGCTTGACGCCGGCAGAATCGAGCCGATACCCGGCCATGTTGTAGCGGAACTCGAAATGCGCGCCGTCCTTGCGCAGGGCCTCGGGGAACACGGAGACGATGAGGGCGCAATCGTAGGCCACGTCGTAGACCGCGGCCAGGGCCTTGGCGCGGGACTCGCCGTGGCGCTGCGACCTGAAGGAGGTGGTGAGCGGGACCGTCCGCGGGTCGCTGCGCACGGAGATCGGAGACCACTGCGCGGCTTCCGGCAGGATGCGGGCAGACTTGCCCTGCGCCGAGCCGGCCGCGCAAAGGGTCTGGAAGGCGAAGGACCGCTGGAGCTCCAGGAACTGTTCCGCCTCTCGGTCGAATCCCTCCGGCCCGGCCTTGTAGCCCAGACGGATGTACCCGCGCCGGATCGGGACATAGACGGCGGACTCGTAGGACCGCGTCACGTAGAAGGCCTTGAGGCCGTTGAAGACCGCTTCCCGGTAGACCCTTTCTCCGGTCGACCTGATGGCGTTGAGATGGGTCTCGTAGCCGTGACGTCCGCGCCTCATGTCCGCCTGGACCGACAGCGTCGGCGCCTGAGCGCACGAACCGGCGCAGGGGACGCGGCAGGTCGTCTCGTAGAGGTCTTCCTTGGGGCTGCGCTGATCCACCGTCCATCCCTGCGGGCACGAGAAGCTGCAGCAGTCCGGCACCAGGACCGTCTCGGCGGCATGGGAACTGCCGGAGGGGACCGCGGCCTGCGTCTCCGGCGCAGGCGCCGAAGGCGCAGGGGCCGCGAGGACCCATAATAAGAGGAAAGGAAACGACCTCATGGCGGCGCGGTCGAGGTCGGAGACCGAGCGTCGCGGACGCCCTCAGGAGAGGTATTGGCGTCCGCCGGCGGGGCCGCGGGCTCTCCAAGGTCCTCCCGCGTCACTTTCGGCCCGGATTTGAACGGCGTGATGCGTCCGCCGGTCGATGGCTGCGGCGCGGCGGGCGGCATCTGCGCGGCGGGCGGCTCCGCGGCTTCGCGCGCAGCTTCGGCCTCGCGCGCCTTCGCGGCCTCGCGTGCCGCGGCCTTCGCGGCCAAGTACTCCGCCATCCTCTCGCGCTTCCGCGAGCGGGCATGGGAAGCGCGCTCGACGTTCCACTTGGCGAGCTCGAGGGCCAGGGCAACGGACCGCTCGATGAGGCGCACCGAAGGCTCGACCTCCGGAGGAGGCGACGCGCAAGGGCGCGTCGTCCCCGGAAGGCAGGCGCTCTCCTCTTCCGGAGGGGGCTTCGCTTCGCCCCCGCCGGGGCCGTAGCTCGCCAAAGACGACGAATCCACCGCCGGGAAAGGCATGAACCCTGGCGCGGCCGTCCTCCCTTCGCCAGGCGCCGCAGGGCGCTCGGGACGCCCGGAGGCGCCTGGCTCGGCCGCGGGCTTGGCCGGCGCGGCGTCCAGGCCGGATGGCCCGCCGTGCCAGACGCCCTCTGGAACGGTGTTGGCGGCCGGCGCGGCGGTCGGCGGCTCGGCGCCCTTCTGGACGGCGGGAGGGGGCTGGCGCTGGGCGAGCAGCATGTATTCCTCCATCGTCCGGTCGGATTGGAGGAGCCGCTGGACGGAGACGATGATCTCCTTGTCCGAGTACCAGCCCTGCTTGGGAGGAGTGGTGAACAGGAGGTCCTCGCCGTCGAAAACCTGTCCCTTGAAGCCCCGTGTGAAGGCCTCGGCCATGGTCACGCCGCCGCCCGCGTCGCCCGCCCCCGGCGGCTCCCGCCACAGGAAGACCCACTCCTTGACGCGTCCAGGCTTCTCGAAGCGTCCGGACGCGTCCAGGGACCGCGCCGGCAGACCCTTGCTGCGCATCCCGAGCACCACGACCTTGCGCACGAGGACCCTGCTCTCCGGCGGGGCGAGCTTCTCGGCGGCCCGCACCGCCGGAAGCGCCACGCCGGCGGCCTCTCCTTGGACCACCAGGTCCACGGTCCCGTGCGCTTCGACGAGACTCATGATCTGGGAGGCCAGCGAGCCCACCGTCTCGTCCCTCCTCACGGCCCAGCCGCGGGTCTCGAGCATCCACTCCGGGACGGGCACGGCCCCCTCGAACAAGCCGGCGTAGGAGGACCCGGTCTTGAGCCTCAGCCTTCTGAGGGCCCATCTCGCCCAGCCGCGCAGGGTCGTCTCCGCAGGCAGGTCCAGCACGGTCGGCGTCTTGACGCAATCGGCGATGAGGAACGCGACCCTGCGGCCGGCCAAGGCCGTGCCGTCGGCCGTCCAGCCCAGGATGAAGGCGCGGCCGGCCCGCTCGTTGAGGGCCAGCTGGTCGGCGTCGGCCCCGCGCTGGAGCAGGCACACGAACATGCAAAGGCCCCCTGCCAACAGGCTGGCGGCGAGGGCGGCGAAGAGCGGGCGTCTGGCGCGCACCAGGATCAGGAAGCGCGGCCACGACGGAGTCCAGGCGCCAGGCATCACGGCTCCTCGAAGGCCTCGTCGTCGAAGACCTCGATCCTGGTATTGGGGTCCTTCCAGCATTCACGGGGCAGGCGCGCCTTCTGCTCGCAGACCTCCCCGAGGAACTCGGTCTTGTCGGGGATCTGCGCCCAGACCTGCGGCAGGAAGAGGCCCCGGCGCTCGCCTTGGGCGACCACGACCCCCTGCCCGGGCTTGATCTCGGCGTGGCTCTTCACCACGCGGAAAGGGCTCAGCCTCGAGATCTCGATCTTCAATCCCGCGAGCTCGGAGGCCTCCACCCGGGGGAAGCGGCCGTCATGGAGGCCGGCCTGGATCGCGAAGTACTGCACGGCCTCGGCCAGGGGCATCTCGGGCGCGAGGCTCCCGACGCAGCCCCGCAGCCTGCCTGGCGCGGCCGAGGGATCCCTGCGAATGAGCGTCACGAACACCGCCTCCGGGAGGTTCCACTCCGGGTCGCGCCAGAAGGCGCCCCGGGGGTCCTCTCCCTTGGCCACCTTCAGGGTGAGGGCGCGCCGAGCCAGCTGGAGCAGGTTCTTCCTCGACTCACGGGAGAGCGGCTTGACCCTGGGCCGGATCGAGCCCCTAGTCCAGGCCAGGGCGGCGTAGCCGACCGCGCGGCTCGGGTCGCCGGCCGGGACCTCTCCGGAGTTGGTGTAGTGGATGAGCTTGCCCACTCCGCCGACCTCCCTCATGGCGTAGAGCGCGGCCAGCACCCCCGCCTCACCGCAGAAGGTGGTGTCGAGCCCGGGGACGCCCTTCTGCATGAGCGCCCGGTTGGCCAGCCGGAAGTACGCCGGGTCGTCGGGCCTGCGCACCAGCGCCTCGAGCGTGGCGCGGTCCACGATCCGGGCGGCGTCTCGCTCGGGATAGTGAGAGAGGTCGGAGGAGACGACCAGCAGGGTCTTGGCAGACTTAAGGACCTTGGCCACGGCCGCGCCCACGGCCCGGCACTTCTGCGGGTCGTCCGTGTTCATCAGGAGCGGGACCACCTTGAAGCCCTCTTTCAAGGCGCGCTGGAGGAAGGGGAGCTGGACCTCGGCGGCGTGCTCGCCCTGGAAGGCGGCGGGAATGGCCTCGATGAGAGGCGAGAGCAGCCGGAGCCTCTTGACGGTCGCGGCGTCGACCGGGACCTTGCCCAAGGGGGTCGACAAGGATCCCTCGGAGAGCGTGGCGGCGCCCGGGACCTGGAAGCGGTGCGCGGCGGACAGGATCACCACCGTGTCGTAGCTCCGGCCCTTGAGCAGGGCATAGGCCTTGCCCGCAGTCTCGCCGGAGTAGACATAGCCGGCATGGGGCGAGAGCACCCCCAGAATCTCCCCTTTCACCGAGCCCGTCGACGCGCCGGCCAGGAACGAATCCACCATGGACCGCAGCTCCTGGGCGGAATCCGGGTAGAAGGTCCCGGCAGCCTGCGGGGGAAGGTCTTGGGCATGGACCGCCCATGCCAAGAGGGGGAGGAGGGAAAGCGCGCTCATGGCCATATTATAGTGAAATTGACCGCAAGGCGCTCCACGGCATGGTCATCCGGGTTTCAACGCTGCAGACTGAAAACGAGGAGCTCAAGAGGCAGGTCGCTGAGTTGACCAAGGCACACAGCGAACAGGTCCTCGAGATCGAGAAGGCCTATGCCCAGCTGCGCGAGTCCCTGGCTCTCGAGATGAGCTCCAAGCAGGAGACCATCCGGCGGGAGGGTGAGCTGCTCAAGACGCGCGAGGAGGGCATGGCCCGGCGCGAGACGGAGTGGAAGTCGCGGTTCGCGCAGATGGAGGAGACGAAGCTCAAGATGCAGAAGGAGATTTCACTGCTGGTCGAGCGGTACAGATCGCATCCATCGGAGGAAGGAGGGACCGGAACGTGACTGAAAAAGAGGGAGAGGCTCGGAAGCGCGAGTTGGACCGGCTCTATCAACACCTTGATCTCGTCTGCCAGAGGATGTGGAAGGAGGACCGGGCGAGCGCGGTCGAGGTCCAGGCCGTGGCCGAGGAGGCCAAGTCCGAACTGCGCCACCTGGAGCGTCTCGCCCAGACCATCGAGCACAGGCTCATGGAGGAAAGCCGCGCCGTACGCGACGAGGCTCAACGGCTCTACGATACCAAGGTTTCCCAGCTGGAACGTCAACTGTCTGAGACGACCGCCCTCAACGTCGTGCTCCAGAACTCACTGGCGAACGAGCGCCAGCGGTTCGATACCGCGTTCCGGGAGCTGGAAGGCAAGGAAGGGGACATCGCCCAGTTCAAGGAGAAGTACCTCAAGGCCGAGGCGCAACGCGACGAGGCCAGGGCCAAAATGATGGAAGATTTCACCGCCGAGTACGACGCCAAGTCAAAGCAGCTCGAGTCGCACTGGGCCGAGCGCCTGCCCGGCCGGGACAGGGAGCTCTTGCGCCTGGGCCGTGAGATCCGGATTCGGGAGGATCTTTACGCCAATCTGACGCGCCAGGCGGAGGAGGGACGCAGCAAACTGCACTCGCTCGTCTCCCCCATCGCCGTGGTCGCGCAGTCAGGAGAGCCTGGGCTTCAGCTTCTCCTCGGTGGACGAAGTCGAGAAGTATCTTGGGGTGCCGGTCCTGGCGGTCATCCCCCACTGGGCTTCGGGTAGGCATGGGCTTTCCCTGCTCCAGCGGTGGCGGCGAACATCCACCATGTCGGGCAGGATCCGTTCCATGCTGGTCCTGAATGGATTGTGCCGGTCCCACATGGAGCATTACCACCGCCTCCGGACGGCCCTCCAGGCGCTCCTGGACAAGGCCTCGCCGATCGTCCTGACCATGACCTCCGCCGTGGTGGGGGAGGGGAAGACCCTGATGAGCCTGAATTTCTGCCTGGCCGCGGCCAGCGCGGGCCTCAAGACCCTCCTGATCGAAACGGATTCCGAGCGCAGGTGCCTCAGGCGCATCCTTGGGATATCCCCGTCCCCCGGCCTCTCAGAGGTCCTCTCCGGCGATATACACTGGCGCCAATGCCTGCGCGGGAAGACGGACATCATGAAGGGCGCCTTCCCCCTGGACGACCTCCGCAGGGACTTCCAGATCATCGTCTTCGATTGCCCTCCCGTCCTGCTGTTCGGGGAAGTCATGTTCATGGGCCGCAACAGCGACGGAGTCGTGCTCAACGACATCTCCCTGCGCGACTTGGAAGCGGAGTACGGATACCCGTCCTACTACTACGGCCGTCCGGGGGGGGGCTGAATCCAAGTAACGTCCGCGACAGGACCTCAAGCCCGCGTCCCAGGGGGCGCGCCCGGGTGCGCCGAAAATTTTTAGGTAGCCGCCTGGTTGACCCAGACTGCCCGTTCAGCCGCTGCTATTGAGCTTGTCGCGGCCGAGGCCATGGCTAGGGGTCCCCTCCAACCCGTGTTGAGGTGATATGTTTGAACATCTCACCTCAACACGGGTTCCAGC
>JACQWX010000110.1 GCA_016209035.1 Elusimicrobiota bacterium
GTATTTCTTCGCCGTCGCCAGACCTTTCTTCGAAAGGTACAGCGTGATCGCCGCCGTCAAAGTCGTCTTGCCGTGGTCCACGTGCCCGATCGTCCCGATGTTCACGTGCGGCTTCGTCCGCTCGAACTTCTGCTTCGCCATGATCTTATGCTCTCCTTAAGCGATGGACTGGTGCGTCCGTCAATTCTACTACAAATCGGCACCTGCGCCTACGCCTCCGGCGCCTGCGCCTCAGGCCGCGCTAGCCCACGGGCGGAATCGAACCGCCGACCTTCTCCTTACCATGGAGATGCTCTGCCGACTGAGCTACGTGGGCGCGAAACCCTCTTAAGCGCCGGCGCCGCCGCGCCGCAGACAAGCGGGCGATGGGAATCGAACCCACGTATCAAGCTTGGAAGGCTTGTGTTCTACCATTGAACTACGCCCGCAGCTTGACGCGACGGCGTCCATGCCTTTCCGCGCGCACCGCTTCTTTATAGGAGCCTTTTGGAGGATTCCTTGCCGTGCGGCGGAGGGCATGTTCAGTATAGCGAAATACCCTCGCCCGAGTCAAATGCCCCTGCGGCGGCTCGCGCCTGGCCCCGAGCCGGAAGGCCTTGTGCAGGGCGCGCACGGCGCGCTCTCCCTGGCGCGCTTCGACCACGGCTGAGATGCGCAGGTCCGAGGCCTCGATCATGTGGATGTTGATGCGGCTCCTGGCGAGGGTCTCGAACATGAGGGAAGCCACCTCCGGCGAGCGGCTCAATCCCGTCCCGACCACGGAGACCTTGGCCACGGACTCGTCTTCCTCGACGCGTGCCGTCTCGCCCGCGCGCCCTCCTTGAGCGCGCAGGCGCCGGGCGGCTTCCTGGAGCGCCTGCCTCGCTCGGGCGGCGTGCGAGCGGTCCGTCATGAAGGAGAGGGAGTTGGTCCCGGACCTGCCGGGGGCCGACTGAAGGATCATGTCGAGAGGGACGCAGGCCCCCGCGAGCCGGGAGAGCACCGCCGCGGCCGCGCCTGGCCGGTCCGGGATGTCGATGATGCTCAACCGGACCTCGCCCTTGTCAAGGGCGAGGCTCGAGACTTGGGTCTTCTCCGTCACGGCGCATGCCATGGATGGCCTCCTGGAAGACGGCGATCCTTTCCCCCCGGACCCTTCCGGGACGATCCAGGTCCCTTCCTGGGGATGGAAGGCCGAGCGGACCTGCAGCGGTATGAGCGCGCCGCGGGCCAGCTCGATGGAGCGGGGCTGCATGACCTGGGCCCCCGCGCTGGAGAGCTCGAGCATCTCGTCGAAGCTGATGGCCGAGAGCTTCCGGGCATCCGGGACGATCCGGGGGTCCGCGGTGTAGACTCCCTTGACGTCGGAGTATATCTCGCAGTGCCGCGCCCCAAGGGCCGAGGCCAGCGCCACGGCGGTGAGGTCCGACCCCCCGCGGCCGAGGGTCGCCGTGTCGCCGCAGGGGTCTTCTCCCTGGAAGCCCGCCACCACCACGATGCGGCCGCGGCGCAGTTCTGTCAGGACTCGGTCCGGTCGGATGCGGTCGATCCGCGCGCCGCCGTGGGGCCCGGCCGTCCTTATGCCGGCCTGGGTCCCGGTGAGCGAGACCGCGCCGCGTCCCAATCCGATGCAGGCCATGGCGAAAAGGGCCGTTCCCACGACCTCGCCGGTCGCGACCAGCTGGTCCGTCTCGCGGGGGTCGGGCTCCGCGACGACTCGGCGGCCCAGATGGATGAGCTCGTCCGTCATCTGCCCGGGGGCCGAGACCACCACGACGACGGCCCATCCACGGCGCCGCGCCAGGACCGCCCGCTCCGCGGCCCGGTGGATCTTCTCCGGATCGGCCACCGAAGTGCCGCCGAACTTGAGGACCTTGGTCTTCACCCCGGCCTCGAGATGCGCGCTCCCCGGCGGTCGACGCGGAGCACGAGGACCCTGCTCTTGACCCGATGGCGGCTGAAGGCCTCGCTCATGGCCCGGCCGATCTTGACCGCGCCGGGGCCCCGGCGGCACAGCGCCAGCATGGAGGACCCGGCGCCCGAGAGGGCGGCGCCGCACTCTCCGTGATCGCGGGCCGCAGCCAGCACGTCCTCGAAACCGGGGAGCAGGTCGGCCCGGTAGGGCTGATGGAACTCGTCGGCCATGGCCTCGGGCAGGCGGTCCCAGAGGCCGCGCTCCAGGGCCGAGGAGAGGATGAGGGCGCGCGAGACGTTGAGGACCGCGGCGCGCCTTGAATAGTCCTGGGGGAGGACCGCGCGGGCCTGGGCGGTCGAGAGCTCCATCTCGGGCACGCAGAGCACCACGGCCAGGTCCCGGTGAGGCTTGAGCGGGAACGGGATGAAGCCCG
Source organism: Elusimicrobiota bacterium (assembly GCA_016209035.1). GTDB lineage: Bacteria > Elusimicrobiota > Elusimicrobia > UBA1565 > UBA9628 > JACQWX01. The sequence continues at coordinate 2,328 of JACQWX010000110.1, forward strand.
CCCGGGCCTTGACCGAGACCACGCACCCGCCGTAGATGGCGGCCGCCACGTTGTCGGGATGGCCCTCGAGCGAGATGGCGCGCTCGAAGAGGTCGTCGAGAGAGAAGCGCGGCTTGCCGAAGATGTGGTTGGCGGCCAGGAGCCCCGCGACGACGGCGGCACCGCTCGACCCGATGCCCCGGGACACCGGCACCCGGTTGAAGGCCTTGAAGACCAAACGGTTGCGGGTCAAGTCGGGGATGATTAGGCTGGCCGCCCGCAAGAGGAGGTTCTCCCTGCCCGAAGGGAGCGAGCCCCCGCCCTCTCCCGCGGTCTCGCAGATCGGCTCGCCGGGGGCGGGATGAGCCTCCAGGATCACCTCGTTGTGGAGCCTGACCGCCAGCCCCAGACAGTCGAAGCCCGGGCCGATGTTGCTCGTCGAGCCCGGGACCTTGACCATGATGCGCCGGACCCGCGCGGTGCTCATGCATAGAGTCTACAATAAATTGTCGCGGGCCCCGAAATGTTGTAGGGTACGCGGGGATGGAAGACCTGCCGACGGACCTCGGGCGCCTGACTTCTCCGGGTGAGCTCTGCAATCCCCTGCCCGACGGCAGGCTCGAATGCTTCGCGTGCGGCCTGCGCTGCAGGCTCAAGGAGGGGCAGGCCGGCGGGTGCCGCGTCCGCATGAACGGGAAGGGCAGGCTCATGGTCCCCTGGGGCTACGTCGCCGGAGTCCAGGTCGACCCCATCGAGAAGAAGCCTTTCTTCCATGTCCTGCCCGGCGCCAAGGCCCTCTCCTTCGGCATGCTGGGCTGCTGCTACAAGTGCGAGTTCTGCCAGAACTGGGTGTCGAGCCAGGCTCTCAGGGACCCGGAGGCAGGCTGCCCGGTCAGGGAGTGCTCTCCGGTCGAGATCGTCCGGGCGGGAGTCGAAGCCGGGGCCACGGTCGTGACCTCCACCTACAACGAGCCGCTCATCAGCGCGGAATGGGCGGTCGCGGTCTTCAAGGAAGCCAGGAAGGCGGGCCTTCGGACCTCCTTCGTCTCCAACGGCAACGCCACTCCGGAGGCCGTCGGGTTCCTCAAGCCCTGGGTGGACTTCTTCAAGGTGGACCTGAAGTGCTTCGACGACGGGACCTACCGCAGGCTCATGGGCGGTCCGCTCCAGCCGGTCCTGGACACCATCGGGCTCCTGTGGAAAGAGGGCTTCTGGGAGGAGGTCGTGACCCTGGTCATCCCCGGGGTGAACGATTCAGACCAGGAATTGGGCGCCGTCGCCCGATTCCTGGTTTCCGTCTCAAGAGATATCCCTTGGCATGTGACGGCCTACCATCGTGATTACAAGATGGAAGGCCCGGACAGCACGCCGGTCTCGACGCTCCTCAAGGCCTCGCAAATCGGCAAGTCGTCGGGCTTGCGTTATGTTTATGCCGGGAATCTCCCCGGCTTGGTGGAGGGCCTCGAGGACACGGCGTGCCCGGACTGCGGGACCGTCCTGGTCGAGCGGTTGGGGTTCAGGGTCCTCGGCTCGCGGCTCAAGGTCGAGGGCTCCAAGGGTTCCTGCCCGAGATGCCGGCGCGAGATCGCCGGGGTGTGGAGTTAGCACCTTTCTACTGGTGGAAGCGCCAGTTCCCGCTCGTGTCGCGCCAGATGACGCGGCCGTCGAGCTCGATCTTGAACTCGGCCACATCGGAGCCGATGCGCCGGCTGTTCTTGTAGAGGTCGCGGCTGGAATCCATCCAGATGGTGTCGCCGGTGTAGCGGGCGACCGCGAACTGCTGGACCGAGGTCCCGAGCCTGACGGAATCCTTGAAGATCTCACGGTAGGAGTTGATCCAGACCACCACGCCGGTGTAGTCGTTGACCTGGAACTGGGTCGCCGAGGCGCCGAGCCGCTGATGGTTCTTGTAGATGTCGCGGCTGTCGTCGATCCAGCCCACGTCGCCGGTGAAGAGCGCGGAGAGGTACTGCTGGGCCCTTCTGCCGAGCCGGTCCGCGTCGCGGTAGAGCTCGCCGGAGTCGTTGACCCACACGACCTGGCCGGTCCAGCCGTTGAGCTTGGATTGGCGGACGCTGCCGCCGAGTTCCTGGCCGTTCTTGTGGATCCGCTGCCAGGAATCGACCCAGACCACGTCGCCGGCGTTGTAGGCGATGTCGAAGCTCCGGACCGAGGCGCCGAGCTTGTGCTCGTTCTTGTAGATGTGGTCCCAGGTGTCGACCCAGGCAACATGGCCGGAGCAGGCGGTCTTGAAGGACTTGGCCGATGATCCGATCTTCCTGCCGTCCATGAAGATGGCGCCCCAGGAGTCGACGTAGACGAGGGGATTGTTGCAGCGGTAGTTCGGGTCCGGGTAGGGGAAGGGGTCCTGGTTCTGGATGCCGGGACGGCGGTGGCGATTGTGGCGGGCGGCCACCGAAGGGTCTGCGAAAGGCTTGGAGGTCGGCGAGAACTTGAACACGGCCTCGGGACCGCGGCCCGCCGCGGTGAAAGCCTTCTCGGCGCCGGCGGAGAGGTTCTCGAACGCTCCGGCACGGGCTCCCACGGCAAGGGTCAGCAGAACGGCGGCAAGGAACGCCTTCTTCATCTTCGTTTCCTCCCGGCCGCTTGGCGGCCTATAAACATTATAGCAACATGCGGGGGATATCATTTAATGCTTCATGGGCCATCTGTCCAGGCGCGTCCGGTCTGCGCCGCATCTTGCGGTCGCCTGCATCAGCCTCCTGGCGGCGGGGGCGGCTTTTGCCGCCCCCGCGGCTCCGGATCCGGCCGCGCCCAAGGGGGATGCTCCGGCGGTCCAGGCCCCGGGAGAGGCCCAGCCCGTCATCACGAGCGAGGCGGTCAAGACCCGGCGATCCAAGAAGCGTCCTGCCAAGAAGCCCGCAGCCAAGCCGAAACCCAAGCCGGAGTTCGAGCCCGAGCCTGAGCCGCCGTCTTCCGCGCCGCGCAGGCCCGTGGTCGTGGCCGAGGAGCCCTATGCCCCGGCGCCCGCCGCGGCGAAGAAGGGTGTGCCGGAGGAGCCGGACGAGTCCGCCGTGATCTCCGCGTACAAAGGGTTCGTGGAGGTTCGGCCCGTCGGGAAGGGCCCATGGCAGGAGGTGGCCAAGCCAGGCGTCGAGCTCAAGCGGGGCGACCGGGTCCACACCTACGGCGACTCGAGCGCCACGGCGGAGTTCCACGAGGGCTCCCAAGTCGAGATATCGCCGTACTCCATCCTGTCGATCGAGAAGAGCAAGTTCGACCACATCGCGGTCGGTCTTTACCAGGGCAAGGTCTCCGTCAAGGTCTCCTGGAGGGCCCGGCGCAAGTTCGAGGTGAGGGCTCCGGGAGCCGCCGTGGTGGCGAAGGCCTCCGAGCGGTTCTCCGTGTCCGCGACCAGCGACCGGCGCGTCCGGGTCGATGTCGAGACCGGGGAGGTCTCGGTGTACGCCGTCGGCGCGAAGAAGAAGCTCAAGGCCCGCGAGCGCGTGGAGGTCGACCAGGGGCGCATGGGACCAGTGGATCTCTTCGGCCCGGCCCCCGCGCCGGAGGCGGCTGCGCCGGAGGCGCAGGCGTCGCCGCCGGAGGATGTCCTGGAGACCGAGCGGGAGGAGCCTCGCGGCCGCCCCCCGACGCAGGAAGAAGGCGCGCGGGCCGGTCCGACGGCCTTGCCCGAGAGAGCGCAGGCCGTCCGGCCGCCCTCGTCGGGCGAGGCCTTCAAGGCAGAGGTCGAGAGGGAGGTCCAGCGCGCCTTGGCGCGCGACGCCTCCGAGTCGGCGGTGGCCTTCGGGGTCAGGACGACGCGGTACGAGCAAGGCAACGTGCTCGTGGACGCCACCGGGGTCCGGGTGCGCGTGGAGGAATACCTCACCCGGCCCGACCCGAAGTCGTTCAAGCTCATCACCCTCAACGAACGCGACGGGAACCTGCAGTACGGCACCCTGGAGGTATCGGCGAACAGGGTCCTGCCGCTCGACTTGAGCGAGGCGGGCGACCTGTTCTACGGCCCGACGGGGTTCAAGCCCCAGTATTGGGCGGTCAAGTACCTCTGGACCCAGTCGAACTCGGTCGACACGGTGTCGCGCGTGGGGGTGGACGGGGAATCCCTGGCGGTCACGCTGGTCCCGACGCCGGTCTTTAACCCATCGACCGGCCGATACGATGCCCCGGCGGTCAAGGCCGCCTACCAGACGCTCTTCGGGAACGTGTACGAATTCATCAACGGCGCCGCCGACGCCGTCCAGCGCGTCTACAGCGACCCGGCGTTCCGGCCGGCGGACAACGGGCTCCTGGCCGGGACCCAGGTCTCGGGGCTGCTGGCGCGGCTCCAGCCGATCGAGGTCAGGATCAGCGACGTCGCGGTCCCGGCGACCGTGCTCGCCACCTACTACGACTACGCCTATGTGAGCCTCAACCCGGCCGACGATTCGGGCAACGCGACGGGCAAGGCGGGGGTGGTGTCCTTCAGCGTGCCCGGGTCCCACCTGGGCCGCTACCTCGAGCGGCGGTGGTACGTCAATTTCCGCGACACCAACCGCAACGGCATCCTGGACTTCGCCGAGGACACCGAGGCCGGCGCGGGCTGCCGGTACGGCGATTGCAGCGTGGCCAACGTGTTCCACAACAAGGTGAGCCGCCGGGACGGCACCGTCACCGTGGACCTGCCGGGGAAGGAATGCCAGGGGACCGACGGAGGCTGTCTGTCCAACACGGGCGACACGCATTTCTTCTCGGATGCGGACAACGACGGCGCGATCGACGGCGGCGAGGCGGCCGTGGTGGGCGTGGCCGGGCCCACGGACGCCAACCTCCTGGCGTTCGCGGCCGCAAACCCCAGGGCCTGGCTCGAGTCGGACCATGTAGCGACGGACGACTACGGGGCGCCGGCCCGCACGGCCAGCGACCATCCCGAGGCCGGCTCGACCGCGGGCTACAACGAGGTCGCCGACGTCCTTGAGTCGAGGGTCTTCGAGCGCAGGATGACGAGCTCGCTGTTCGGGGGAGGCAAGCTCGATCTCGTGCTCAACCCCTCGCCCTACCTCTGGGCCGGGTTGATCCGGCCCGAGACCGCGGGTTCCCGCTGCCCGGCGGCCGGCAGCGGAGGGCTCGTCCGGTGAAGCGGCCCGCGCCGGCCGCCCGCATCCTGCTGGCCGTCGTCGCGGCGGTTCTTGCGCCGGAGGCGGTTGCGGCGGAGGTCGCCGCGCTCCTGCGGCTCGACGTCTACGGAGGCAAGTACTACCTGCAGGGAGGAGGGCCGTCGTTCGGGGGGAACGTGTTCTGGTCCGCGACCCCGGCGGTCAAGATCTCGGAGGAAGACGCCCTCATCCCCATGATCGCGGGACAGTACCGCAGGACCTATGACGCCCGCGAGCTGGTGGGCGGCAGCTTCCTCACCCATGAGACGCTCGACAACATGCTCCTTCTCAAATGGGTCCATGCCATCGATGATTCCAACCTGGTCAAACCCTACTTCTCCTTCAAGAACGAGATGATCGCCGAGGCCCCCGGCGAGTCCCTCGACCGCGGGCTCTTCAACTACCACAAGTATGCCGGCGGGCTCGAGTTCGAGAGGCTGGGCGGCAGGCTCCGCTCCTTCCGGCACACGGTCTCCTTCTACGCCGTCCGGTTCTACAATTTCGAGGCCCTGACCGCGCGGCAGTTCGGCGACGAGGTCCGTTCGGGGAGCGCCGTCCTCGACTTCAACGCCTTCGAGTACCACATGGCCCTGGACTGGCTCCCCTGGGAGAGGGGCCTGCTCACCGCGGCTCTTGACGGCGCGTACCGCGTTTTCCCGGACCAGAAGGTCGTGACCGCGGCGGGCACCTACTCAGACCGGTCGCGCGACGACCTGGCTTGGGGGGGCGACCTTGGCCTCCAGCATCGCTGGCGCGGCTGGAGGCTGGGCAAGCTCTCCTTTGAGCCTTCGGCCGGGGCCCATGCGGGGTTCTCGGGCCTCGTCTCCAACCAGGACCACTACGAGGCCCCGCGGCTCAAGCACATCCGCAGCTACTACAACTACCACGGGCTGTCATCCGGGCCGTTCGTTCGGCTCAAGGTCAACCGGGTCGAGGCGGGCCTTTCCTATGACTACAACCGCAGGGAATACACCCAGCGCCTGGCCCAGGCCGCGGATGGAACGTACCTGGACGACGAGACGCTCTACACCAGCGACCACATCTGGTCCCTCAGCGTGGCGGTGGTCCTGACGGAGTTTCTGACCTTCAAGGTCCAGGGCTCCGACCGCACGAGCTCTTCCAACACCCGCCACGAGCGGTCCTACCGGTACAATTTCCACGCCTACCACTACTTCGCCGGCATCGGGCTGAAGTACTGACCGGGCGGAAACCGCCCGGTCACGGCGCCATCAGGCTGGACATCTATCAGGTGACCAACCCGAGGCTCCTGGAGTTCGCGGACTCGACGGCGGCGCTGTTCTTCGGCAGCGCCGTGCGCATCGACGGGCCCAAGGCGCTCCTGTCGACCGAGTCCTACGCGGAGGAGATGAGCCTCTGCCCGGAGGAGCCCTTCTACGACCAGCGCACCGGGGCGTTCTGCTCCGGCTCGCTCGTGGGTCCGGACCTGCTGATGACCGCCGGGCACTGCGTGAAGACCGAAACCTCCTGCAAGAGCGCGAAGTTCGTCTTCGGGTTCGCGGTCAGGGAGAAGGGGGTCAATCCGGAGAGCGTTCCGGCCGGCGAGGTCTACGGCTGCGGCAAGCTCCTGGGCCGCGAGCAGGTGGGCGCCGGCGCGGACTGGGCTTTGATCAAGCTCGACCGGCCCGTCCTCGACCACAAGCCGCTCGCCCTCAACCGCTCGGGCAAGATCGAGAACGGCGCGCCGCTCTTCGTCATCGGCCATCCCGCGGGCCTTCCGACCAAGATCGCCGGCGGCGCCAAGGTCCGGGACGCCTCGCCGAACGGCTACTTCGTGGCGAACCTCGACACCTACGGAGGCAACTCGGGATCCGCGGTCTTCAACGCCGGCACCGGCCTGGTCGAGGGCATCCTGGTCCGCGGCGAGGACGTGACCAAGGTCTCGGCGCTCTCATCGAGCATCCCGGCCACGGTGCCCGAGGCTCTGCGGACCGTGAGGATCAATAAGGCGTTCCTGGAGTTATCGGAAACGGCCTCCAGATAAAACGGCAACGCCAGACAACGGCGATAGAGAAGCCCGCCTGACGGCGGGCTTCTCTATCGGAAATGATCCCTCAACATCCGGACGATGCCTTCCGTGGCTTTGTCCGGGATCTCCTCGCCCTCCCAGTTGATGGAGAAGTGGGCGTTCTTCTGGGTGGGCCGCACGTAAGTCTCGTACATCGGCAGGACGGTGGAGAGTATCTGGTGCTTGGCGTTCTCCATGTCGCGGCCGCGCTCGGAGATGTCGCGCTGGACGCGCCGCAGGATGGCGGTGGCCAGGCCCGTGGACACGAAGAGCTTGTAGTCGTAGAGGGCGAGGAGCTCGGCCGGGTAGAGGGCGTAGAGCCCCTCGACCACGATGAGGTCGGTGGGCCGGCGCAGGGCCGCGCGGCGCTCCCGGGTGTGGAGCTTGAAGTCGTAGACCGGCATGCGGACGCGGCGCCCTTCGCTGAGCGCGCGCAGCTGCTGCGCGGCCAGGGTGAATTCGATGGCGTCCGGGTGGTCGAAGTTGTAGGCCATGCGCTCCTTCAAGGCCAGGTGCGACAAAGGCCTGTAGTAGTTGTCAAGCGGAAAGTTCTGGCTCTTGATGCCGATCCTGCGGCACTCCTGGACGATCCTGTTGGCGAAGGTGGTCTTGCCCGAGCCCGATGAGCCCGCGATGCCGACCACGAACCTTTTCTTGCGCCCTTTCCTGGTCATGGGGTTCTCCGTCGGGATATCAAAGCATTTTGGCGCCACGGGGGCGAGGGACGGCCGCCGCGGCGGCCGCGGGGGATGAGGCCGCTCGGCCGCCGCGGCGCCCGCGGGTCCTTGGGCCTAGGCCGCGGGGGGCCGTTGGACCCAGGCGCGTATAGGCCCATAGTCCTAAAGTATGATATACTCGGCTGGCGTGGGGCTCTCGCGAGCCCGGAGCGAAGTGGTGATGGGGGAGGGGGAACGATGAAGAGGATCTTCGGGGCCTTCGCGGCGGTCGCGCTGTGCGGCATGCTCTCAAGTGCCTGGGCCCAGCACATCGAAGTCATCTACGGCGACGACGACAGGCTCGACATCTATCAGGTCAACAATGCGAAGCTCCTCAAGATGGCGGATTCGACGGCCGCCCTCTTCGAGGGATACAATGTCAAAGTCGAGGGGGCCAAGGCCCTGCTGACCACGAGGCACTACGGCGATGCCCTGCGCCTGTGCAAGGAGGAGCCATTCTACGAGCAGAGGACCGGGGCGTTCTGCTCGGGCTCGTTGGTCGGGCCCGACCTCCTGATGACGGCCGGCCACTGCGTGGAGACGGAGGAAGCCTGCAAGGACGCCAAGTTCGTCTTCGGCTTCGGGGTCAAGAAGAAGGGCGAACTCCCCGAGTCGGTCCCCGCGACCGAGGTCTACGGCTGCGCGAAGCTCGTGGGACGGGCCCAGGTGGACGACGGCGCGGACTGGGCGCTGGTCAAGCTCGACCGGCGGGTCCTCAGCCACACGCCGCTCAAGCTCAACAGGACGGGCAAGATCGAGAACAAGACCTTGCTCATCGTCATCGGCCATCCCGCCGGCCTGCCGACCAAGATCGCCGGCGGGGCAAGCGTTCGCGACGCTTCGCCGGACGGCTATTTCGTGGCGAACCTCGACACCTACGGCGGCAACTCAGGATCCGCGGTCTTCAACGCCTCAACGGGTCTCGTCGAAGGCATCCTGGTCCGCGGCGAGAACGACTATGTCTGGAAGGGGGACTGCCGCGTCTCCAACAAGTGCCCGGCCGACGGCTGCCGCGGCGAGGACGTGACGAAGATATCGGCGGTCTCCTCCGGCGTCCCGAAGACCATGGCGGAGTCGTACGAAGAGGTGAAGCTCGACACCGCGTTCCTGCAGCTGCTCGACGGCGCCCTGAAGGACTAGCGGTTGTCGTGCTGGAAGAAGCTCCGCGCCGCCCGGCAGGGCGGCAACGAACGCTGACATGAACGCCAGGAAAGCCGTCTTGACCGCAGGGTGCATGCTGGCGGCTTTCCTGGCAGCGTGTTCCCACGTCCGGGACAGCAAGCATGTCGAGGTCGCGCCGGGCACGGAGATGGGGCGGTATCAGGTCTTCGGGGTCCTGCCGTTCGGGGACAACGGGGGCGGCAAAGGCCGGGCCATGGCCCAGGACGTGGGCAAGGCTCTCAAGGACAAGGGCCTCCAGGTGGTCGAGATGGATGTCATGGAGAAGGAGTACCGCAAGACCAAGGGCGACACCTTCGGCATGACCCTCTTCGGCATGAACACCCTGCGCTCGAGGACCAAGGCCGAGGTCCTGGTCACCGGGTCGATCACGGAGAAGTCCTACTCGCTCTATGTCCAGGAGCTCGAATCCGGCGACATGCTGATCGACGTCAAGGCGCAACGCAGGGTCGGAGAAATCCCGCGCGCCGAGGTCCTGGAATCCATGATGAAGTACCTGACCGGGGAAGGAGCGACCACGGCGCTGGGCGCTCCGGCGGACGAGCCCGGAATCACGCCGTAGCTGCCCGTCGAGAATCCGGCACCCGGAAGTCTGTTATTACAGATAATTAATATATTGCAAAATCTGTTATGACATATTATAATTGAGAGGGGACATTGCTATGGGAAGAACAAACCGCCTCTCAGTTTCCAAGGGCTGGCTCATCAGCCGCCTCTCCAAGTGGGTTTCGCAGGCTCCTGACGGCACTGAGGACCTTGCGCCGCACCAGCTGACCCGGCTCGTCAGGGAGCATCTGTGCATGACGCAGGCCCAGCTTGCCAGGCGCTGCGGGCTTCCGCAATCCCACGTCGCCAAGATCGAGAGCGGGAAGGTGGACATCCAGGTCGGCACGCTGCGGCGTATCTTCCGCGCTCTCTCTTGCGGGTTGGTGCTCGCGCCCAAGCCCGGCAAGGACCTCGGCCAAATGGTGCGCGAGCAGGCGCGCAAAGCCGCGGTCCAGCGCGTCCGGCGCGTGGCCGGCACCATGGCGATGGAAAAGCAGCGGCCTGAGGAGGGCATGATCGAGGAGCTCATCCGGGCCGAGGCGGAAAGGCTCCTGCGCAAGCGCTCATCTGCGATCTGGGAGGTTGAATGAGGCTTGGCGTCCCTGAAGGCGCCACGCCGATCGAGGATGCCGCGGACCTCATCCCGGACGGGATCGTCGCCTACCGGGACCTCTGCGCGGTCGAAGCCGAGAACATCCTTGAGGCCGCTGACCGCCACCTGTCACGCCGGAAGAACCCTGATTGCTCCTGGTTCGAAGAGCCGTTCATCCGCAGGCTCCACGCGGACATGTTCGGCAAGGTATGGCGCTGGGCGGGGAAGTACCGCCAAGAGGACCTCAACATCGGAGTCGCCTTTCATCGGGTGCAGGAGGAGATCGGCCGGCTGGTTGGGGACCTCAAGTACTGGAACTCCCAGGGAAAATGCGAGATGCCGGCGCTTGAGCGTGCGGTGCGGTTGCACCATCGGCTCTCGTGGATTCATCCGTTCCGGAACGGCAACGGCCGGCACAGTCGGCTCGCGGCCGACATCTACCTGCACTCGCAGAGGCACCCCTTGCCCTCCTGGCCAGGAGACGATCTCGCTGCCGCAGGGAAGAAGAGGGCGAGCTACCTGGCAAGCCTCAAGGATGCCGACCAGGGGGACTTCGGCCCCTTGACCGACTTCACCAGAGGGCTTCTGCCGACCGAGTAGCCCGCGGCGAATCCCGACGCGGTTTCTTCAGGCAGGTTTTGGGGAGATGGCCCTTGGGGCCCTCGAACCGGGCGTTGGAACGGGCGGTTCGATGGGCTTGGGGCGGATTTGTCGACGCAGATTGTGGCTAGGCCGGGACCTTATGCCTGCTCCAAGGTGGGCATGAAATGCGGACCTCAAGGCAAGTTTAACGCACTTCTCGCCGGTCCTCAAGAGCCCCGGCGAATTTCCTGGCGAGAACCGCTGAGTGTCCAGAAAGGGCCCGGAATTCTTTCGTTGGAGGAAGGATGGGATTCGGGCCGTCCGCAAAGGCGATCCCTTTTGGACGGAAGGAGGGATGGCGCCGGCTGGCCCTTCGGGCTCCCCCGCCCGCCTCATCCATCTTGAGGAAGAGGAAGCGCACGGTGAAGCCGTACTTCTTCGAAAGCCCGCTCTCAGCCTTCTGCAGGTAGGCCGCCAGTCCGGAGTTGGCGCCCACGTCGAAGGAGAAGACGACCTCGTCGATGGGGGCTCCGATGGAGGATTCGAGGAGCTTGCGGTTCTTGGAGTAGGTCTCGAGCTTGGCCGCGACCTTGTCCCGCAGGACCTCCTCGAAGGGGAGGGGCACGCGGGCGGATTTGGCCTCGACGAGGGAGACCTTGCCCTGGGGGGAGCGGGCAACGACGTCGATCTCGGTGATGTACATGCCCTCCCGGTCGAAGAGTTCGCGGCCGCTCTGGAGGATGCTCCAGCCCCGGGTCATGTAGTGGTCGATGGTGGCCAGCTCCAGGAGAAGGCCGACGTAGCGGCCGTAGGTCACGCCCTCGATGATCTTCTCGAGATCCTTGCCCTTGTATCGCTTGGTCATGGCGTTGAGCTCGGCGCGCATCTCCTCGTCGCCGGAGGGCATGCGGGCCATTTCGTCCAGGAAGGCGAACCGGTAGCGCTTAAGGCCCGCCTTGCGGATCTCGGCCTCGCGGGCTTTCAGGTGGTCCTTGATCTCGGCGTAGCCGCGGGTGTCGAACACCAGCAGCACCTCCTGGAACCGGCCCAGCTCGGCCTCGGCCTTGCCGCCCTGCACGAACTGGAAGAGGGTGTCCTTGAGGTAGCGGTCCGCCCTGCGGATGCCTTCCGCGATCTCGGACTTGGGGTTCTTGGCGTGGTGGAAGAAGACGCGGTGGGTGTGGATGGCCACATTGCGGCCGTGGTCCGTCATGACCCCGTCGACCCAAGTCAGGGTCTGCTCCAGATGGGTGTTGTTCCGCCCGGACCCCCTGCCCAGAGCCTCGATGGCCTTGATCTTGGCCCAGACGTCGCCGTAGGAGTCGGACATGACGTCGAGGCTTTCGCTCAAGTCGAGACGGCCCTGGTACTTCTCCACGATGCGCAGGCTTCGACGGTAGTAGTCTGCGGCGCGGCCCAGGAGCGTCACGCCCTCGCCGTTGACCGCGAAGCCTCCTGCCTCGACCGACGCCTGGGCCTCGGTGGGGAGGCCCGAGTAGAGGGCGTCGAGCCTGAGGGAGGCCTGGACGCCGCTCGGGTCGACGGCTTGGGCCCGTTCGACATCGGCCAGGCTCAGGCCAAGAGAGGCGAGGCGGCTCGCCGGGACGACGGCTTCCTGCGGGGCGGCCTTGGCCAGGACCAGGGGCTCGGTCTGGAGGACGGACGGCGCCAGGACCGGGACGGCCGTGGGAAGGGCGTCGACGACCGGGGCAAGGCGGACGTCGGGCAGGACCGCGTCGGGCACAGCGATGCCCGGGAGCGCTGGGGCCGACGGAAGAAGGGGTCCGAGGAAGCCGCGCTGGGAGGCGACGGCGGCGGCGCCGAGCGGGGCGATGCCGGGTGTCAAGACCGGGACCGTGCGGACCTGGACGTTGGCGGCCAAGGCCTGCCCGGCGAGGGAGAGGAGGACGGTCGCTAGCCAGCGGCTGGCGCGGGTCATGAGGAGATTATACCGGCCCTGCCGACGAAAGCCTCTGGGTCCTAGAGGCAGAAAACGCGGGGAATGGGGCCTAGCAGGAAATGGGTACTAGGTCAGGGGCGTCGGGGAGCCCCAGGTCAAGTCCCGAGACACTCGGGACCGTCGTTGCGGGGGGAATTGACCAGAGGGGACGCCTCGCGGGACTCCATCTCCGAGGCGGGATAGGGCGCGAGCAATCCCAGGAGCGACGAGACACCGCCCGCGGGCGAACGGGCCTTTGAAGGACGGCTTCTCGGCCAAAGTCTCGGCCCGCGCATTGATCATCCTGCCGCCGACCGAGGGATCGCGCGCCCACGCCGGGATGAGCCCCCAGGTCATGAACTCCAGGCTCGGACGGCCTTCGCCCAAAACGACCGGCGCTTCCTGGCCGGGCGAGAGATTGTAGCGCGGGCGGAGGGCCGTGCCGTCGGCAGAGGAGAAGCCGAAGCGCCGTTTGAGGACCTCGATGCCGGCGGTCTGGGTGTAGCGGCCGCACATGGCGTCAAGGCCCAACCGGCGGAGGCTCGCCGGGACTCGGGGTCTGGGCCTGCCCCGTGGCCGGAGGGGTCAGGGGGGGCTCGGCCTGAGAGGTCGTCTGGGGCGGCAGCGTCGGCTCGAACCCCACGGGGGGCATGTCGCCGATCCGGGCGGGGCCTGACGGCGCTCCCGCATCGGGGGCGGGCGAAAGGGCTGAACGCAGGCTTCCCGCGATGGCGGCCGCGAGCGGCATGGCGAGCTTGTCGAATTTCTCGGAGAGGGAAGGCGGGGAGGCCTTGTATTCGTAGATGTTCCTGGGCCCGGTCTTGTCCTCAGCGCCGTCCTCGTGGCTCCAGAGGAGCTTCATGGTGTTGGCGCGGTAGAGCCGACTGACGGACCTGAGCGCGGGATGGACGTTGCCCTCCGCGTTGTTCATCAGCCCGTACTGGAGGTTGACCTCGAGGACCAGGTGCCCGTCGAACTCGAGCACCTGGGAGTAGTCCCGCAGATGCTTGATGTCGAGCGGTCCGGCGAGGAGGTAGCGCCGCCTCCAGTCGAGGACGCTCTCGGCGCGGTTGAACCTCTCGATGACGTGAGGGGGGGCTCCGGTCTCAACCCAGGAGACCGTGGCCCCAGGGTAGGCCGCCTTGGCCAGCTCCTCGGCGAGGATGGACCGGAACGATTCGGCCCGCGGCCATGCGTTGTAGTACTGCCGGAGTTCGTTGGAGGTCTTAAGGTCGCCGTCGTCCTGTACGGACTGCATGAGCTGCCCCACCCCAGGGAGGATCTTCGCCGCGGACTCGGCCTTGGTCTCGGCTTCCTGCGTCACCCACGGGCCCGGTGACGGGAATACGAGCACGGCCGTGCGTTGGTCGGGCCGGACCGCCCCGGACGGGATCTGCGGCTCGTCGAGGGAGACGCAGCCGGCCGCGCCCAGGGCCGCGACGAGCGACGGGAGGACCAAACAGCGCGGCAGGGGCTTCATGGTTGTGGGCTTCGAGCCGGAATATTATAATTCTTTGCATGAGACAATCTCCGTTCGCAGGCCCGCTGTCGATGCTCCTGTGTTGCGGTCCGGTCTGGTTTACGGTCTGGTCCGCAGCCCATGCCGCTGCCCCAACACCAGGGAAGGCGCCCTTGCGCGACGCGGCGCTGGAGGAGATCCGGACGCAGGAGTCCGCGCGGGCCCGGGATTCCGCGGTCCTGCGCCGCGCCGCCTATGCCCGCGACGCCGTGACGCGGACCGCGGCTTTCCGCGCCATGGGACGCATCCAATCTCCGGCCTACGCCCGCACCTTGAGCGTCGGCTTGTACGACCGCGACCCGGCGGCCCGGGAAGAGGCCGTCTTCGCCCTCGGGCAGCTGGCCATGGCCGAGTCCTTAGGAGACAACGAGCGCTCGAAGATCGCGACCAGCCTGGCGGGCCTGTCGAGGAAAGCGCCGGCGAGCCTGCGGCCCAGGGTCGTGGAGGCGTGGGGGAAGGCGGGCGGCCCAGCCTCCGAGCGCTCTCTCTCGGGCCTTCTGAAGGACAAGGATCCCGCCGTGCGGGGCGAGGCGGCCTTGGCCCTGTTCCGCTTGAAGTTCCTCAAGAGGATCAGGGAGCACTCTCCGGCGACGGTCGAGGCTTTGACCGGGGCCTTCACGGACCCGGACCCCGGGGTGCGCTGGCGGGCCGTCCACGCCTTCAGCCGCGGTCTTGAGCCGAGGGCTCTGGAGGCGCTGGCGAAGGCCGCGGCGGACGAGGACGCGTGGACGAGGTTCTTCGCGGTCAAGGCCCTCGGACACCTGGGAGGGTCCCCTGACCGAAGGTCAGGCCCGGTCGGCGCGGGCGTAGACGCCCTGGTCAAGGCGGCCAAGGACCTCAGCCCTTGGGTGCGGGCCGAGGCGGCCAGGGCCCTGGGAGCCGCGGGCAACGCCGGGCTCCTGGAGCCCGCGCTGTTCGCGGACGATTCTGCGCACGTGCGGGCCGCGGCTGTCGAGGCCGTGGGAGCATCGGGCGAGCCGGAACTGGCCGGCAGGCTCACCCCCCTTCTTTCGGAGGGTTCGCCTTTGGCCCGGGCGGCCGCCGTCGAAGCGTTGGCGAAGCTCGTGAAGGACGCGGCCGTCCCCGTGCTGGTCAGGGAGACGACTCATCCGCACTGGTGGGTCCGCTCCAGGGCCTATCTGGCCCTGGAAGGGCTTTCGGGCGCGGAGGCGCTCCTCAAGGGGGGGCTCAAGGACGCCGACGCCAGGGTCGCGGCCGCGGCGCTCGAATCCGTCGCGAAGTCGAGCGCCGCCTTCACGGACGCGGATCTCGCGGCGGTCCTGCGCGACCCGAAGACCCCTCTGGAGGTGCTGGGCGCGGCTGTCGACGCGGCTGCGGAGAGGAAGTCCTCCTTCTTCATCGAGCCGCTGCGGGCGGCCATGAAGAACCCGCAGACCGAGGAGTTCGAGGAGCTGCGCAACCATGTCCTGGAGACACTGGAGGTCATCGACCGGGCCCACCCGGAGGGGCTGCGCGCATCCTCCGACCGGAGGCCAGCCCAGCGGTCGCGCCGGCCCCGGTCCTTCGGCCCCGCTCCGGACGAGGCCGTGGTGATCGTGGAGACCGAGAAAGGGGATATCGAGGTCACCCTCGCGGGCCGTGAGGCGCCGACGCACGTCGCGAGCTTCCTCGCCCTGGCGAGCTCCGGGGTCTACAACGGCACGGTCTGGCACCGGGTCGTCTCCGGCTTCGTCATCCAGGGCGGCGATCCGCGCGGGAGCGGTTGGGGCGACGCGGGCTTCACGCTGCCCGACGAGATCGGCCCGCCGCGTTTCGACCGCGGCACGGTCGGGATGCCCAACGCGGGCAAGGACACCGGTGGATGCCAGCTCTTCGTCACGCACGTCCCGGCGCCTCATCTGGACGGCCGCTACACGGCGTTTGGAAGGGTGACGCGCGGGATGGAGGTGGTGGACCGCATCGAGCCCGGCGACCGGATCGTCCGGGTCTATCTGAAGTCGCCCTAAGGACTTGTCCTGGGAGACGACGAAGACGGCATTCATGGGACGAGCCCCTGAACCGGCACGCACTTCGAGACCTCGGGGCGGTCCGGCCGTCCCTTGACCCGGTAGAGCGTGAAGCTGCGCGTCGTGCGGCCGTCGTCGAAGACCTTGCCTCGGAGGGTCACGGTGTAGCCGAGCGCCAGAGTGTGCTGCGAGGGCGTGGGGTTCCCGGAGAAGACGTCGAAGCCGGCGGGCCACCCGTAGCCCAGGTTGTCGATGTCGCCGGCTTCGACGATCCGGCTGTCGCCGAATGCGGCAATCCGGCCGCTCCGGCGCCTATCATGCCTTGGCACGGGTCCGGCTGTCAAGGAGCCGGCCGCCGAAGGGCGACGATCATCATGTACAATAGAGGCGACCATGGCGTCTTCCTGCCGTATCGAGGCCGTGACCTCCGCTGAGGACCCGCGGCTGCTCGACTACGCCCAGGCCCGGGAGCCGGACGAACTCAGGCGCCGCGGGGTGTTCCTCGCGGAGAGCCGGGAGGTCGTGGCCGCCCTCATCCGGGCGCGGCGGTTTGGCGTCCGGTCCCTTCTGCTTGCCGAGGGGATGCTCGCCTCGCTGGAAGAGGAACTGGGCATGCTGGAGGACACGACGCCCGTCTTCGTGGCCGAGCGCGGCCTCATGACGGGCATCGTGGGATACACCGTGCACCGGGGGTGCCTGGCCGCGGGCGAGCGCGGTCCGGGCTTGAAGCTGAACGATCTTCTGACCGCGCCTTGTGCCGAGGCATCCTACGGGGGCCCGCCGGAGGGAGTGCTGCCCGGCAGCCGCCTGATGGTGGCGCTTGAGGCGGTCTCGAACCCGGACAACGTGGGGGGGATCTTCCGCAACGCGCTGGCGTTCGGCGCCGACGGGGTGGTGCTGGGTCCGGGCTGCGCCGACCCCCTCTACCGGAAGGCGATCCGGACCTCCATGGCCGCCTCGCTGCGCGCGCCTTTCGCGGCTGTCCCGGACCTCCCGGGGGCCCTGCGGGAGCTGCGCGCCGCGGGGTTCTTCGTGGCGGCGCTCACCTCAAGAAAACAGCCTGCGACCGAACTCGGGGACTTCGCTCGGGAGGCGCGGCGCGAGCGGCTGGTCCTGGTGACCGGGAGCGAGGGGGCGGGCCTGTCCCCCGCCGTGCTGGGGGAGGCTGACGCCGCGGTGAGGATCCCGATGGCGCCGGGTGTTGACTCCCTCAATGTCGCCACCGCCACTGGGATCGCGCTCCACGAGCTGGCGCTCTTGCGCGGTTGAGCCTCGGTCCGGGAAAGGAGCGGCCCCCGCCGTCCGGCGGGGGCCGCCGTCCTCGGTCGCAGCGAGAAGCTCAGTTCTTGGTGATCTCAGCGATCCATTTCGCGAAGTCGTCCCAGTTCCCGTCCACGGACCAGGCCAGCTTGTCGTAGCTCGAGGAGTAGTAGGACGGCAGGTACACGGCCAGGCCGGAGGCGTTGGCGTAGTTCGACCCGGTGATCGCGTTGGCGCCGATCATCTCCTTGGAGAGGAACTTGAGCAGGTCCTCGCCCTTGGCCTTGACCGCCGGGACCTTGGTGCCCTCGGTGACCAGCTTGACGAAGTGGTAGAGGTCCTTGTTGCTCGAGTAGTAGAAGTCCTGCGCCGCGTTCGCGGCCTTCTTGACCACCTCGACTTCCTTGGCGGCCAGGACCGCGCCGGTCCAGTCGTTTGTCTTGGCGATGAGGTCCTTGAAGGCGCCCGCGAAGACCGCGGACTGGGTCGCGCCCTGGCCCAGCTTGGCGTAGTGCGCGGTGTAGGTGTCGGCCGTGATCTTGCCCAGCTCCGCCGGGGTGGCGGCCGGCTTGGCCGCCAGGCCGGCCAGCAGGGTGTCGTAGGTGTAGCCGTCCGCGGGCTCGGTCTCCTCAGAGGCCACGATCACGTTCGCGTACTGACTGACTTGGTAGCCGACCTCGGCCATCTGCATGAGGCAGGCGTCCATGGCGAGGATGTCCAAGCCGCCGATGCCGGCCAGGGCCTGGCCGAGCTGCGCGGTCGTGATGTGGTTGCCGGTCTCGTCGTCATAGGAGATGCCGGTGGTCCAGAAGTCGTCGCTGGAGAGCCGGTCCCAGCCGCTCCCGTGGTTCCAGACGACGAGCATGTAGCGCTTGGCCGGGGCCGCGGCCTGGGCCCACTTCACGAACTCGACCATGTGGTTCCAGTCGCCCATGTCGGCTTTGGGGATGTCCTGGAGCACGGGGCTGGTGATCTTCTTGACGTCGGCGTCCTTCTTGATGAGGTAGCGCCGCTGGCCGGTCCAGTCGCCGTCCTCGCTGGAGTAGCCCTTGATGCGGCCGAGCTCCACGGTCACCGCGACCTTGTCGTCGGAGCCGATCATCTCCATCTCGTTGACGTCCTTGAGGCCGTAAGCCTCGAGGTTGTTCTTGCCGTTGATGAAGACCATGATGTTCCACTCGCGCGTACCCTTGAGCTGGAAGCCGCCGTCCGAAGGCTGAGCGCCCACGGCCTCCTTGATGATCTCGATCACGGCCTTGGCGTCCACGCCTTGGTCGAAATCGATCTTCTGATCGGCGAACGCCGTCCCGGCGCCGCCCAGAAGGACCGCCGCCACCCCAACCAACCACTTTCTCATGGACTCCCCCCTTATCATGGTCCGATGGGCCATTGGTCCTACCTCGGCCCTGGGACCTTAGGGCAATTATATCACCAGGGGGAACCGGCTTGTCAAGCGAATTCTGCGCTCCGGAAGGGGGAATTTTGCAGGGCGGTTTCTCGACGAGAAAGGCCCGGGCCTATCTGTACTTATTAAGGAACCTTAGATTCGCCGCGATGAGGCCCTCGATGCGGGGCAGCATGAACGGGGTGAAGGTCTGGGTGGGGTCCGTGGGGATGTGGAGGACCGAGCAGTACTCCGAGACGTTGCGGCGCAGGCGCCGAAGGACGGGGGCCTTGCGCCGCTGCGTGCGCGGCTTGCGGGCGAGGACAAGCCCGAGCCGGTCGATGTCGAGCCTCGCGGCCAGCTCCTTGATGAGCTTCTCCCAGGAGGGAGCGCGCTCCCCGGCGGGCTTGCGCTCCTCCACGAAGAGGTTGGAAGGCTTGACCATGTCGAGGACGGTCGAGATGGCCCGGAGCTTTCCCTCCCGCGGCGTCCCGTCGGCGACGAGGTGGATGGCCAGGTCCGCGAAGTCTCCCGGCCCCAGCAGGCGCTCGAATAGTATCCTGAAGTCGCCGTAGCGCTCGTCGTCCAGGGGGCTTTCCCGCAGTTCGGCCAGGAGGGCGTCGCGCGTGGAAGCGTACAACTCGCCCTTCAAGCCCTCGATGGCGGGCTCGGTCTCCTGGAGCTTGCGCCGCATGTACTCCCAGGGGTCGCGCTCGTAGTACTTGGTCGCGCCGCGGTACTGGCAGTACTCGTCCAGGCGCGCCAGGATGACCATCTGGTGGGCCGGGTTGATGCCGTCCTTGGCGAACGACCTCAACTCCTGCCGGCGCTTGTCCACGCTCTCAGGATACCAAGTTTTCGGCCGCCTGTTGAAATGGCCGTCGGAAAACTGGTACCTTGGAAAGGCGCCCCAATGGCCACCATCCTGGTCGTCGACGACGAGAAGGACACCGTCGGGCTCCTGCGCTACATGCTGGAGAAGGACGGCCACCAGGTACTGGAGGCCTTCGACGGCGAGGGGGCTTTGAAGGCCGTCGGCCTCGACCCCGCCGGCGGCGAGGGCGCGGCGCCCCCGGTCCTGCCGGACATCATCCTCCTCGACGTGATGATGCCCAAGATGGACGGCTACTCGGTCTACGCCAGACTCCAGCAGAGCGAGCGGACGAAGGCCATCCCGGTGGTGGTCCTGACGGCCAAGGGCAAGATGTGGGAGCTCTTCGAGAACGCTCAGGGCGTGACGGCCTTCATGGAGAAGCCCTTCGACCCCAAGTATCTCCGGTCGCACGTCAAAGAGGCCCTTGCTAAGAAGCCCGCGCCCCCGCCCTCAGGAAGCCCGGGGGCTGTGCCTCCGGGGAAGCCGTGAGCGAACCAACGATCAAAGCTCGTCTCCCCGAGCGCATCGCCAGGCTCGAGGACATTGCCTTCAATTTCTGGTGGAGCTGGCAGCCCGAGGCCAGGGACCTCTTCAAGCAGGTCGACCTCTCCCTATGGGCCGACACCCAGCACAGCCCGGTCCTCATCCTTAGCAAGGTCCCCGAGGCCAGGCTCCAGGCCCTCGCGCGGGACCCGGGGTTCCTCGCCCGCTACGACAAGCTGGTCGAGGCGCTGAACCGCTACCTCGACCGTTGGGACACCTGGTTCGGCCGCAACCATCCCCAGGTCAAGGAGCGCGTCGCCTATTTCTCGGCCGAGTTCGGCCTTCACAACTCCCTGCGGATCTACTCCGGTGGCCTGGGCATCCTCGCGGGCGACCACTGCAAATCCGCCTCGGACCTCGGCGTGCCGCTCGTGGGCGTGGGGTTCATGTACCCGAAGGGCCACGTCCAGCAGCGCATCGGGCCCGACGGGTGGCAGCAGAACGTCTACGAGGCCGCGGACTGGTCCGTCTCGCCGGTCCGGCCGGTGCTGGACGCCGCGGGCCAGCGCCTCATCCTCAAGGTCCCGGTCGGGACCTCGCAGGTCCACGTCGCGGTCTGGGTCGTGCTGGCCGGCCGCGTGAAGCTCTACCTCATGGACACCCATGTGGAGGGCAACGCTCCCGAGGACCAGGAGATCTCGGACCGGCTCTACGGAGGCGACCGCGCGAAGCGCCTTCGCCAGGAGGTCGTGCTCGGCATCGGCGGGGTGCGGATGCTGCGGGCGCTGGAGGTCCCGGTCTCGGTCTACCACGCCAACGAGGGCCATGCGGCCTTCCTCTTCCTGGAGCGCATCAGGGAGATGGTCGCGTCCGGCAAATCCTTCCGCGACGCGGCCCGCGAGGTCGCCGAGACCTCGGTCTTCACGACCCATACCCCGGTCCCGGCCGGCCACGACGTCTTCACCGAGGAGATGATCGCTGAGTACTTCAAGGATTATTGGCCGTCCTTGAAGCTCGAGCGCGAGGAGTTCATGGGCCTGGGCAGGCTCCCGGGGCAGTCCGGCTGGAACATGACGGCGCTCGCCATGAGGCTCGCCTCCCTCAGGAACGGGGTGAGCCGCCGGCACGGGCAGGTCTCGAGGAAGATGTGGGCGCCGCTGTGGGAGGGGGAAGGCCGCGGCGACGCGCCGATCGGCCACATCACTAACGGCGTGCATCTGGCGACCTGGGTCCACCGCGACCTGCTCAAGACCCTGGACAAGCATCTCGGAGAAGGCTGGGGGGAGCGCCAGGACGACCCCGCGGTCTGGGCCAAGGTGAACTCCATCCCGGACGCCGAGCTCTGGAGCGTGCACCAGCGCAATAAGGCCGAGTTCTTCCGGTACCTGCGCAGGAGGCTGCGCCGGCGCTGGATGGAGGGGCACACCGAGGCTTCCCAGGTCGTGGGGCAGGGCGCCATCCTCGACCCCGAGGCCCTCACCATCGGCTTCGCTCGCAGGTTCGCGTCCTACAAGAGGGCGACCCTCGTCCTGCGCGACCTCGGCCGGCTCAAAGCCATGCTGCTCGATTCGTGGAAGCCCGTGCAGTTCGTCTTCGCGGGCAAATCCCACCCAGACGACGACCTCGGCAAGGGCTTCATCCAGAGGATCTACCAGCTGGCCCGCGACCCCGCCTTCGGCGGCAGGATCGCCTTCATCGAGGACTACGACATGCACCTGGCCCGGTACCTGGTTTACGGCGTGGACCTCTGGCTCAACAATCCCCAGCCGCCCCTGGAGGCGTGCGGCACCAGCGGCATCAAGGCGGCCGTCAACGGCATCCCCAACCTGAGCATCGCGGACGGCTGGTGGGTGGAGGGGTTCAACGGCTTGAACGGCTGGTCCATCGGCTCGGCTGAAGCCCAGGTCGGCGCGCCCCCGACCGACGCCGCGGACGCGGCGGCTCTTTACGACACGATCGAGGGTCTGGTGGTTCCGCTCTTCTACGACCGGCCCGACGGCATCCCGACCGGCTGGGTCAAGATGATGAAGGAATCCATCCGCTCCATCTCGCCGCGGTTCTGCGCCAACAGGATGGTCAGGGAGTACGTGGACCGGTGCTACCTGCCGGCCCACTCTGCCTACACCAGCCAGCGGACCGCTCCCGAGCCCGAGCCCTACGTCGTCCCTTCTTGGAAATAAACTGAATATTTTCTGCCGCAAGCCTCAAACATCAGGTCTACGACGAATTCATCGGCGACGCGAATGACGGCGCCCCCATCAAACCATCCCGGCTCGATCTCTCTAGCCGCCTGATCCGGCAGCGCCATCAGCGCCTTGCAAACGCGCTTGCCAGTCTCGGCTCCGGTTGGAATAAGCACGTCGATGTCGACGGTCGCGCGGTTGTATCCGTGAGCGAACAGGGCGTAGCCGCCGATGAGCAGATAGTCGACATTTTCCCGGTTGAAAGACCGAATCAAATTCTTCAGGTCCTCAATCGTGGCAGGGCGGCTGAATTTTTCCGTCACGCGCGCGCCTTGGAGGCATGGGCCATGCATGCGGCGAGACAATCCTGCGAGTGGAGGTCGGCATCCTCGTGGCTTTGGAAGCGATGGACGCCTTTTGGGATCCCCGTCATTTTGCCCAGCGGAAGCTTTTGAAATTCCTCATTGAAGCGCGCGCCCTCGGTCAGCAGGGCAGCCGAAGCGGAGAATGCGATGGGGCGCTCTCCGCGGCGGCCTACGATCCTCATCGAAAGTTCGCTCATTTTCCTTCGTGCGGCCTCCACCCTCCATGTAGTATAAGCTGAAGACGCTTTATTCGCAAGACCTCCAAGGACATAGGCCTTTCGATCACTTGACAAATCGGGGTCCGATGACGCGGCCCTGGTCCGTGGCTAACCGCCTGGAGACCTTCCTGGTCAAGGCAACAGGATGGGGAGGGCGCGGGGGGAGACCTGGAAGCGCGCCGGCAGGCTCCCGAGCGGCTCCCCGTCGATGTTGAGGGAGACCTCCTCGGCGCTCTCCGCGTCGAGCCTCATGACCCTGCAGTGGATGACGCCGCCGACTCCGAGATGGGTCCCGCGGTAGATCTTCGGGAAATGCCACAGCAGTCTGGGCAGGGCCACGCCGCCCACCGCCACGAAGTCGAGCATGCCGTCGGTCGCGTCGGCGCCGGGCGCCAGGAGCATGCCTCCGCCGGTCATGGAGGTGTTGGCCACGGCCAGGAGATGGTAGGGCTCGGGAGGGTGCTCGCGGCCGTCGATGATGAGGGTGATGCGCTTGGCCTTCGAGCGGATGAGCTCCGCCAGGGTCACGGTCATGTAGGAGAGCGTCCCGCCGAGGGGCTTGCCCGACTTCTCCATGGCGCGGATGACCTCCCCCGGGAGGCCGGCCATGGCGATGTTCAGGAAGTAGCGGCTTGATTGGGGATTTCCCCAAGATACCCTTCCGACGTCGATGCGCTCGACGCGGCCATGGTGAAGGAATTCCAGCCAAGCCGCAGGCTTGGCTGGAATATGAAAGTGCCGCGCGAAATCGCAGCCGGAGCCGGCCGGGAGGTGCGCCAGCGCGAACCCCGACGGCAAGGACCCGGCGGAAAGCACGCCGTTGGCGACCTCGTTCAAGGTGCCGTCTCCACCCACGGCCGCCACCCGGTCGAACCCCGACTTGAGCGCCTGGCGCGCGAGCTCCTCGGCGTGGCCGCGCCGCTCCGTGACCTTCACCACGGCTTCAGGGCCCAGGTGAGGCTCGAACCTCTTCCAGATGTCCGATTTCCCCGCGGCGGGGTTGACGATGAAGAAGACGGGCATGCTGTTGGCGCGGCTGTGCCGAGTCTAGCAAAGTGCCCGGAGAGATGGACAGGTTCCAAGCAGGATACTGACGAGGCATCAGCCAAACAGCAGGCCGAAGCCAGGAGGCTGGCCGAGGAAGCGGCAAAGCGTGATGCTGCGGCCAGACAGGCGGCTCAAGAAGCCGCCCAGAAAGAGGCTTCCGGCGCCGGCGGCGCGGCCGGAGCAGGCGAAGGACAGAAGCTTTGCGCGCAGTGCTGCTCTGCTGTGGGCGGGTCGTGGAGATGGGGTCCTGAAACAACCCGGTCGTGCGCGGACCAACAGGATTGTCAGGCCAAATTTGGCTGCTGTAACGGCGCTGATTGGCCGAGCAACTATGATTCCATCCCTGCCTGCCGCGCCGCGAACCGCGACGACAACAGCAACAACGACAGGAACAGGTTCCGTTGCGCGCGCTAATAGCGTCCGTTAAGAACATGGATGCCGGGGGTCCAAGGACCCCTGGACCGGCTGAACGGGACGCTACAGACCCCGCCTCCAGCGTCGCCCCCCTTGGGGGCGGCCGAACACAGAAAAGCCGGGCAGCGGCCGATAGGCGGCCGCAGTCATTGCGCGCTCGGGCGCGCGATGGCAGAGGTCGCTGAAAGCCGCTGCCCGGCGCCTTGACATGAACGAGGCCCGCGGCCTTTTCGAGAGCGTGTGCTCTTTCCCAAACCTCCTGCTGGCCAGCCGCAAGGCGCAGAAGGGGAAGCGCTTGAGCCTCGACGTGGCCAGGTTCACCCTTGACCTGGAAGCCGAGCTTTTCGCGCTCCAGCGGGAGCTTTGCGAGCGGACCTATTCGCCGGGACAGCCCAAGGTCTTCATGGTACAAGAGTCGAAAAAACGCGTCATCTCCGCCATGCCCTACCGGGACCGGGTCGTTCACCACGCCCTCTGCAATGTCATCGAGCCCCTTCTGGAAAGAAGCTTCATATACGACTCCTACGCCAACCGCAGGGGAAAGGGGACCGCCATGGAAGAGTACCTGGCCGGAATCGGGCTGCGCCTGCGCGATCGAAAGACGCAGGTGTTTCCCGTGGCCCAGGGGGTAGATTTCCCGGGATTCAAAGTCTTCCCGGGGCACCGTCTGCTGCGCAGGAGCAATGTCAGCCGCTTCCGGCGGAGGCTCCGGGGTTTTGGCGAGGGGTTACAGTCCGGGAAGCGGACCATTGATTCCGTCTCGCGAAGCGTCCGGAGCTGGGTCGCGCACGCCTCCTGGGGCGACACCAGGGGGTTGCGCCGCAGGCTCTTCGCCGTCCCCTGATGGGCCTGGCTTGATACTACCGACTTTCCGTGGCCCTGGTCGCGGCGGTCAGGGTACTCCTCTCGGCGGCCAAGGCCCTACTCTCTTCGGCCAAGGCCCTGCGCCTTTTCCTGGCGATGCGGCGGTCCAGGTCCTTACGGTCCAGCAGGGCTTCCAAGGCGTCGTCGAAGACATTCTCGGGCCTGCCGTGCGGATACTTGTGCCGGAGCAGGTCCCTTGCGCGGTTGAACTTCGCCCGCAGGGATTCGGAGGCGACGAAATGGAACAGGACCCGGCCTTCGATTGGCTCGTCCGCCTGCGTCCGAGTCCCTGCGGACACAGGGCCGGATTGGCCCGATGCTTGCGGGGCTCCTGCCGCTGCTTGCGGTCGGGCTCCTGCCGCGGTCCCCATGCCCGCCAAAGGCAGCGCCAGGCATCCGGCCTCTTCGGCGGGCCCGGCCGGCTGCAGGCCTACGGAAAGCGTCCGGATCACGGGCCGCTTCTCGGGCAAGGGAGCGAGGGTGGCGATCAGGCGGTCGAGTTCATCGAGCGGCCTGCGGCTCGCCTTGTCGAGCACGCTGCGGTAGTTCTCGCTGGTGAGGTGCGGCGCGAGTCTTGCCACTGCCGTGAGGTGGATACTACGTTCCGCGATCATGGTCAGGATGCGCGGGAACCTGATCGCCGCGCGCGCGGCACGGATGCGCAGATATGCCTCGGCCTCGGAGCATCCCAGTTCCCGCGTGCAATAGGCGAAGAGTGAGGGGAATCCGCGCTCCTCGGCGGCGCGGCGGCGGTCGAGCTCCGCCAAGTGAGCGAGGATGGCGGCGAGGGACCATGACTCGAACCGGTCCAGGCGTCGGAGGCTCTCGAAGAGATCCGGCGTCGTTCTCCCTGCGCAGAATTCGAGCCATTGCTCCGGGGGCATGGTCGCCTTCAGGCTCAATTCGGAATTCTGCGCCGGGCAGGGCTCGCGATGAGTGGGGCAGGGGAGGTCCATATACAATGTACGATTGGCGGGGTGGAAAAGTTCCACGCGAACCGAGTCCATCTCCACCCGGGTTCAAGAAAACAATGGCGAGACAAGCGTTTTTTGCATCCAACTGTTTTTCAAAAACAGTTGAATGCGAGTTCGGCTTATATTTTCAGCATTTCTATTGATCGAGGTGGGGATGTTCTCGGTAAGGTTTCGGTGAACCCGTATCGGGTCGCGGGTTTTGGATGCTGTGAATCGGAGGCGTAAAGAGGCGCGTGCTTGAAGCCGGGCTCTACGTTGCGGTGGAGCGGGAGGCGGGCATGCGCGCGCGCAGGAACCGGTGTA
>JACQWX010000111.1 GCA_016209035.1 Elusimicrobiota bacterium
CGACGGGGCGTCTCGCAGGCCGACTTGGGCATGCAGGAGGCCGAGAGCCGAGCGCCGCCTCTAGGCGAGCGCGTCCCCGACGGATAGAGGCCGGGACGCTTGCCCCCAGACGGGCCCGTCAAAAACTGGGTGAGGTCGAGTCCGCTTCGCTTGACACACCGCCGGAGCGGCGATATACTACCTGCCGTGGAGAAGATCCAGCTTACCGCCCTTGGGGATTTCTCCTTCCATTGGCACGCCGGAGGCTCCCAGTGGATCCTGCGGCGGGGGGCGGGCGGGGCCAAGGTCGCGCCGATCGCGAAGGCGCCCTTCGTGATCGGGCGCTCGCCTGACTGCCAGCTCGTCCTGCCGAACGACCCGGAACTCCTGAAGACAACGAGCCGCTGGCACTGCCACATCCGGGACCATGACGGCCGATGGTTCCTGGCGGACGGCAACGCTCCTGAGAACACGGCCGGCGGGGGAAGACCCAAGCCCAGCGTGAGCGGCACCTGGCGCAACGGCAAGCGCCTGCCATCGCCCGAGGAGCTTGGGCCCGGCGACGAGATCACGGCGGGGCCTTGGCGCTTCAAGGTGGGTGAGCGCAAGGAGGCCACGGTCGACATCGACGCCCTGCTGACGCGCATCGGCTCGGCCCAGCCCAGGGACCTCAGCATCGACGCGCATAAGGCCAAGGGCAAATTCGCCCAGTTCCACGAGCTGATCCTCAAGCTCAACGAGGCGCAAGGGGTCGAGGCGTCCTTGGCCGTGCTCCTTGAGTTCGCCATGCGCAAGATCTCGGGCGCCGAGGTCGCGGCCGTGCTGGTCGACGTCCCGGGCGGCGAGCCCAGGGTCCGCATGGCATGGTCGAGGGCCTCGGGCCTCCTCAACGACTTCCATTTCAGCTCGGGGCTCGTGAGCGGGCTCCCCACGGACAAGGCTTTCCTGCTGGCCGGGAACATCGCGGACGCGACCAAGAGCCAGCTGGCGGCGGACATCAGCTCGGGCCTTCTCGTGCCGCTCACCGCGCGCCAAGAAAGGCTGGGCATCCTCTACATGGACAACCGCAGCCGCGGGACCACCTTCACGGAGGATGACCTCTACCTGGCCAACGCCCTGGCCAGCCTGGTGTCGTTCCAGATCGTGCAGGAGCGGCAGGTCTTCCTTTCCAGGGTCGAACAGAACATGAGCCACTACTTCGGCCCGGACGTGGTGCAGCTCATCCTGGAGGAGACTCGGGCGGGCCGGCCCGTGAGCCCGGGCGTGCGCGAGCGCATCGCCACGGTAGTGTTCGTGGACCTCCAAGGCTTCTCCGCCTTCTGCCGCGACAAGCCTCCGCGCATGGTCGCGGACCTCCTCAACTCCTACTTCGAGATCGCGGCCGAGTGCATCCAGCGGCACGGCGGGCACCTGGACAAATTCATAGGCGACGGCGTCATGGGCGTCTTCGGCGCCCAGCCTTTCGACCCTCCCGCGGGCGCCGACGTCAACCACGCGGCCCAGGCCGTGCGCGCGGCCAAGGACCTGGTCACGGCCTGGGCGAAGGACACCAAGGAGCGCTCGCCGGCAGTCCTGCCGGTGCGCATCGGGGTGAACACGGGCAAGGTGCTGGTCGGCAATGTGGGCTGCACCGCCCGCATGGAGTACTCGGTCATCGGCGACGCGGTCAACCTGGCCTCCCGCATGGAGAAGCTGGCCCTAGCCAACGGGATCGCGGTCACGGACGAGACCTGGCGTATGACCGGCGCCGAGTTCCTCTTCAAGGAAGGCGGCTTCGAAGAGGTGAAGGGCTTCGGCACCCTGCGCGTCTGGCGCCTTTAGAGGACGCGGCACCAGAGGACTTTGAGGTACTCGCCTTCGGGGAAATCGGCGGCGAAGGGGTGGTCGGGGCCGGCGCCGGACCGGCGGAGGATCTGAAGGCGGCGACCGGCCGAGCCCGCCGCCGAGCGCACGAGCTGCTGGAAGTCGGGCCATTGCAGGAGCCCGCTGCACGAGCACGTCACGAGGAACCCGCCTTCCTCGACCACGGCCAGGGCCAGGCGGTTGAGGTCCATGTACTTGCGCCGGCCCAGGTCGAAGCCTTCGCGGGTAGCGATGAGCTTGTAGGGGTCCAGCACGACCAGGCCGAAGCTCTTCTGGTTGGCCGCCATCTGCCGCAGGTACGGGAAGGCGTCCGCGCAGACGGCGTCGAGCCGCACGCCGTTCAGGTTGGCGTTGCGCCGGGCCTGGGCCGAGGCGTCCGGGTCGAGCTCAACGCAGGCGGCGTCCTCTGCCGCGCCCAGCTTCATGGCGTAGAGCCCGAAGCCGCCGGTGTAGCTGAACAGGTCGAGCACCCTGCGGCCGCGGGAGAGCGCCGCGGCCGCGAGCCGGTTCTCCCGCTGGTCGCAGAAGAACCCCGTCTTGTGGCCTTTTTCCAAGTCGACTTCGAAGATCACGCCGTTTTCCTTGACACGGACGCGCCCGGCAGAGCCGGGCGCGAGATGGAAGCCCTCCATGCGCTGGACGGGCTCGCTGGCGCGGCGGACAGTCTTGCAGCCAGGGAAGTGCTCCTGCATGGCCCGCTCGATCCTATCGGCCAGGCGGAACATGCCCAGGGAATAGAGCTCCAGGACCAGCCGGTCGGCGTAGCGGTCCACGACCAGGCCGGGCAGCCCGTCGCCGTGGTCATGCACCACGCGGTAGGCCTCCGTCGCGCGGTCGAGGTCGAGGATGCCTCGCCGCAACTCGACCGCACGACCGATCATCTTCTTCAGGAAAGCGTCGGGCTCGAACCCCGCAAGACTCCTTGTCAGGAATCTCAAGGCGACGAGACTTCTAGGATTGTACAGCGCCGCCCCGTAAGGGGCGTCCGACCGGTCGTAGACCGCGACGATGTCGCCCGGCCTGGCCTTGGGGTCGACCTCCGCGAGCATGCGCTTGAAGGCCTGTGGACCGGCAGGAGCCGAGCGCAGCCGAGCCCAGGGCAGGGCCGCGTCGTGGCCCTGCGGAGGCGCGGCCGCCTTCCTCGGTGCGGCGTCGTCGCCCGTACGTTCCATGTCCGCGCCATTCTACGAATTGTTGGTATGATGTTGCCCGTGATCCTCGTCCCTTGCAGGGCTTCGCTGCTGGCCTGCGCGCTGGCCGCGCTCCGCCTTCCCGTCTGCGCGGCCGGCCCCCAGGGGCAGACGCCGTCGACGGACCCGGTCAACAACGAGCTCGCGCAGGTCATAGACCTGTTCTACGACATCCGGCCTGACGCGGCTCTGGCCGCGGCCAAAGAGATCGAAGGCAGGCATCCCGGCCATCCCGCGGGTCCGTTCTATCAGTCCGTCGTGCACTACGCGCTCTCTCTCTTCCAGGACCCGGTGCGGCCCGAGACGCTCAAGGCTTTCGACAGCGACATCAAACGCTGCCTGGAGGTCGCGGAGGCGACGCTCAAAGCCTCCCCGGCGCTGGGGCATTACTACATGGGCGCATGCCACGGTTTCCGCGCGAGGGTGAGGGCCCACCAAGACCGCTTGCGCGAGGCTCTCGCGGACGGCAAGAAGGCGATGAGCCACATCAACGCCGCGGTCGAGGTCGACCCCGACAGCCACGACGCCTACCTGGGGCTGGGGATGTACAACTACTTCGTCGCGCGCCTGCCAGCCGCTGCCAAGCCTTTCGCCTACATGCTGACAGGGATGTGGCCGAACCGCGAAAGAGGCTTGGAGCAGCTCCAGCGCGCGGCCGAGAAAGGGACCATCGCCCTTGTCGAGTCCAGGACCGTGCTGGCCGCTGTCTATTCGTCGGAATGGGAGAACCGTTGGGAGGAGGCCGACGCCATCCTCGCTCCCCTCATGGGGCGCTACCCGCGCAACCCGTACTTCCGCCTGCGGCGCGTCTACATCGCCGAGCGTCTCGGGCGGTGGGAGGACGCCTTGAGGCTGGCCGACCCGGACGGGACATGGATGAAGGCGTTGACCCCTGAGGTCCGTGCGGGGACCTTGGCTTCGGTCCGGTACCGGGCCGCCGAGATGCTCATCCTCTCGGGCCGCCCCGAGGAGGCGCGGCGTCATCTGGACTTCCTGCGGGACGCGCCCTGCCCCTCGAGACTCAAGGCTTGGATCGCCGTGCGCGCGGCCAACCTGCTCCAATACGATGGCCGGGCGAAGGAGGCCTCCGAGCTCTACAGGAGCATCAAGGAGGGCAAGGCCAAGAAGGACGCCGAGAAGTTCCTCAAGGAGCCCTATCCCAAGGGCCCCAAGACCGTGGCTCCCCTGCGCTGGCCCTTGAGCGAAGTCCCGCGGTGAGGTAACACTCCCCTTTGCGCCCGCCATGGCGGGCGTCCAGGCCGCTCTGGCGGCGGTCTCAGGGGGGGCATGATGGTCGACGTCCCTTCCCGATCCGCTCCTCCTGCTCAGAGCTTCCTCAGCGGTTCTGGTTGTCCTCGAAGTAGTCGAAGTCGAGCGCGAGCGCCGCTCCCAGGACGGCGGCCTTGGCGTCGTCGTTGCGAGGCGCGGTGGCTCCATCGAGGATGACGACGAAGCGGTCCGCGTCCGAGAAGACCTCCTTGAGGAGCCCGCCCCATTTCTTGGTGATGGCGCCCGTCTTGACGCCCGAGGGGTCCACGAGGTCGAAGGTCCAGATGCGGAAGAACCCGGCCTCGACTGCGGCCGCGAGCTGGCCCGCCGGGTCGAGGATGTCGAAGCGGCGGCTGAGCCACCGGAACCGCCGGTGGATCGAGCCCACCGGCCGGCCGGTTGCGTCCTCCACGAAGGTCGACGACCAGATCCAGAACCAGGGCCGTTGGACCCGCAGGACGGGCTTCTGGTCCTTGTCGAAGACGGTGATGACGAAAGGCCGGTGGCCGCGCAGGAGCATGCGCTTGAGGAAGTGCAGGAAGCCGGAGCCCTCCTCGGCTACGAAGCCCAGGGGCTCCGCGTTCTCGGAGAGGACCTCGTACTTGTTGCGGGTCTCGAAGCCCACGAGTATCTCGGCCCATTCCTTCTTCTGTTGGATGACCCAGGTGTTCCGCTCAAGCAGCGCGCTCATGTTCCCTCCCCTCAGTAGCTCGTTTGGTCCAGCTCGACCTTCCCTCTGAATACCAGGTGCATGAAGATGGAGTACGCGACCGCCAAGGGGATTCCCACCAGTGCGATGGCGGCCATGAGGCGCAGGGTGGTCTGCGACGAGGCCGAGTTCCAGGCATCCAGGCTCCAGGCCTCGTCGAGGCTCGACGGCGCCAGGTCCGGGTAGAGCAGGCCGCAGAAAAGGGCGACCGTCAGGACCACGATGATGCAGGAGCCGGCGAAGGCCCGGCCCCCCCGGCCGGACCGGGCGGCCCGAAGGGCGCCTGCGGCGATGAGCACGCCCCCGGCCGCGAAGGCCCACAGGAAGGGCCGTTCCCTCATGTGGGAGGCGGCTGAGGCTTCGTGGGCCGCCAGCGAAGCCAGGGCCGCCATGAAGAGGACCATGAACGCCAGGACGAAGCGCTTGCGCCAAACGTGACAGCGGGCCTGCAGGCCGCCTTCGGTCTTGAGGCAGAGGTAGCAGGCTCCGTGCATCGCGAACAGGCAGAGAGTCAGAATCCCGCTCAGGAGAGGGAAAGGACGCAGGAGCTCGCCCACCCCGCAGGCGATGAGCCTCTCCGAGTCCACCGGCACGCCCGCGACCAGGTTGCCCGCCGCGACGCCGAAAAGCAGCGCGGCCAGGGCGCTCGAACCGAAGAACGCGCGGTCCCAGAAACGCCGCCATTCCAAGGATGGGCGCTTGCCGCGGAACTCGAGCGAGGCGGCCCTCAGGACCAGGGCCGGCAGGAGGAGCATGAAAGGGGCGTAGAACCCCGAGAAAACGGCGGCGTAGGCGTCCGGGAACGCGGCGAAGAAAGACGCTCCGAAGGCCACGAGCCAGACCTCGTTGCCGTCCCAGAGGGGGCCGATGGAGTTCATGAGGATGCGGCGCTCCTCGTCGGTCTTGGCGATGGGGTGCAGGATGCCCACGCCCAGGTCGTAGCCGTCGAGGACCGCGTAGCCCGCGAGCAGGAAGCCCAGCACGCAGAACCAGAAGGTGGAGAGGTCCATGTCTTTCAGGCGGGAAGCCGTTGCTTCCCGCCTTCTCCTATTCCGTTGTCGTTCTTCTCCACGGCCTCGTCTGGGCCGTTCTCTATCTTGGTCCCTATCACATACACCCACACCGCGAACAGGCACAGGTACAGGATGCCGAACATAACGATGGACGCCAGGACCTGCCCAGCCGGCACTCCCAGCGAGGCCGCGTCCTGCGTTCGCAGCGCGCCGTAGACCACCCACGGCTGGCGGCCGACCTCGGCCGCGCACCACCCGAGCTGGTTGGCCAGGTACGGCCCCGCGGCGGCGGCGACAGAGCCGAGCATGAGCAGGCGGCTTTTGAAGAGCTTGCCCCGCCACAGCATGAAGGCGCTCAAGACCATCCAGCCGATGAAGGCCATGCCCAGAGCGATCATGGCGTGGTAGAGCTGGAAGGAGAGGAAGACCGGAGGCCAATCCGCTCGCGGGAATTCCTCCAGGCCCGCGACCTTCCCGCCCCCGGGGCCGTGGACCAGGAGGCTCAGCAACGCCGGGACCTCGACGGAGAAACGCAGCTCCTTGCGCTCGTCGTCGGGGAATCCGACCAGGGAAAGCGGGGCGCTTTCCCTGGTCGTGTAAAGGCCTTCGAAGGCGGCGAGCTTGGCGGGCTGGGTCCTGGCCACCACCACGGCCTGCAGGTGGCCGGTGGCCGGCATGGCCAACGCCGATGCCAGCCCCAGGCCGAGGCCCAAGGAGAACCCCTTCCGGGCGAAGTCCTGATGGCGCCTCCGGAGGACGTAGTAGGCGCACACGGCCATGACCGCGAACGCGGCCTGCAGGTACGCCCCGGGCAGGACGTGGAGCAGGCGCGCAACGCTCGACGGGTTGAACAGGACCGCCAGGGGATCGACCAGCTGGGCCTTCGCCAGCGCCCCGCTCCCGACGATGACATGGCCGGCCGGGGTCTGCTGCCAAGAGTTGGCCGCCACGATGAGGACCGCGGAGAGGGCGCTTCCCAGCGCCACCATGAGCGTGGAGAAGAAATGGACCTTGGGAGGGACGCGGTCCCAGCCGAAGATGAGAACGCCCAGGAAGCAGGATTCGAGGAAGAAGGCCAGGATGCCCTCCGCCGCGAGCGCGGGGCCGAACACGTCGCCCACGAACCGCGCGTAGCCCGCCCAGTTCGTGCCGAACTGGAACCCCATGACCACGCCGGTCGCCACGCCCATGGCGAAGTTCGCCGCGAAGATACTGCTCCAGAACCGCGCCATCCTCTCGAAGGTCCTGTCGCCCGTCTTGAGGTAGAGCCCCTCCATGACGGCCATGAGGAGCGAGAGGCCGATGGAGAGCGGCGGGAAGATGTAGTGGAACATGATGGTCATCGCGAACTGGATGCGCGAGAGGACCGCCACGTCCGGCATCAGCGCCCCTGCTTGCCGCCTTGCGGGAGGCCCGAGGCCGCCAGGAGGGAGACGGGCAGGGTGAAGTGGAAGGCGCTGCCCTTGCCCAGGACGGACTCGACCCAGATGCGGCCGCCCTGGCGCGACACGAGGGTCTTGCAGATGTAGAGCCCCAGGCCCAGCCCCTTGCGCCGGGACTCGAAGTTGGAGGAGGCCTGGTAGAGGTGCTCAAAGAGCCTGGGGAGGTCCTTCTCGGCGATGCCCAGGCCCGTGTCGGACACCGAGGTC
Organism: Elusimicrobiota bacterium; assembly: GCA_016209035.1. Taxonomy (GTDB): domain Bacteria; phylum Elusimicrobiota; class Elusimicrobia; order UBA1565; family UBA9628; genus JACQWX01. The sequence goes on from JACQWX010000111.1 coordinate 7,673, forward strand.
TGCAAGGAATCGGTCTCCGAGGCCGGCCGGCTCACCGAGACCTTGATCTCGCCGCCTTCGGGGGTGAACTTGAGCGCGTTGTCGATGAGGTTGCCGAGGATCTGCCGGAAGCGCAGTGGATCGGCGTGCGCCGGCGGCAGGCCTGGGGGGATCCTCGTCTTCAGGGCGATGCGCTTGGCCTCGGCCGCGGACTGGAAGTCTCCGGCGATCTGGCCCGCGAGGGCGGCGATGTCCGCGGGCTGGGGGTGGACCGCGAGCTTGCCGGTCTCCGTCCGGGTCAGCTCCAGGAGGTCCTCGATCATCTTCTGGAGGTGGTTGGCGTTCCTCTCCATCATGCCCAGCCACCTGCGATGGTCCGGGTGGACCTTGTCAGACTGGTCGGTCATGATGCGCAGGACCCCGACGATCAGGGTGAGGGGGTTCCTCAGCTCGTGGTTGACTTGGTGGAAGAACTCCGACCGGAAGCGTTCGACGGCCTTTCGGGCCGTGATGTCGCGGTAGATGCCGCGGGTGGCGAAAGGCCCGCCTTCCTTCATCTGGGAGTTGACGGTTCCGGACACCGGGATCTCGCGGCCGTCCTTGGCCACGAAGACGGTCTCGACGTCCTTCAGCGTCTCCCCGCGGAGGACGCGCTCGAAGGCCTCGGCTACGCGGGCCTGCTCCGAGGGCTGGAAGAGATCGAAGGAGCTCATGCCGGCGAGGCCTGCGGTCCATGACGCAGAACATGCCGATGCGGCTCCCGTCGGGAGCGCGCAGGGGTTGCCCGGCGTAGAAGCGGACGGCCAGCTTGCCGCGCACCAAGGGGCTGTCCGCGAACCTGGGGTCGAGGGCCGCGTCGGGCGCCACCAGGGGCTCGTCCGACAGGATGCCGTGGCTGCAGAAGGAGATGCCGCGCGGGGTCTCGGAGGCGTCGAGCCCCTGCCGGGACTTGAACCATTGGCGGTTCTCGTCCACGATGGAGATCATCGCGAACGGGACGTCGAAGACCTTGACCGCCAGCCTCGTCATGCGGTCGAAACGCTCCTCCGGCGGGGTGTCGAGGATGGCGAGGCTCTTGAGGGCTCTGAGCCGCTTGGCCTCGTCCGGCGGGAGGGGGGCTGCCGGCATGAACGAGGTATTGTAGCAATAATGATGAAGGAAACGCCCGAGCGGCGTCTTGACGCAGGTCAATCGGAGACCCTCTCATAAGTGATAAAATAAAATCATGACCAAGACCCTCGCCGAGCAGTCCAAGACCCGCGCCAAGCCGCAGAACAAGTCGTTGACCATCGACGGCAACGAAGCGGTCGCTGAAGTGGCCTACCGCATCAACGAAGTCATCGCGATCTACCCGATCACGCCCTCCTCGAACATGGGCGAGTTCTCCGACGAGTGGGCGGCCAAGCGCCGGCCCAACGTCTGGGGCACCATCCCCGAGGTGGTCGAGATGCAGTCCGAGGGAGGCGCCTCCGGCGCCGTCCACGGCTCGCTCCAGGGCGGGGCGCTCACCACCACTTTCACCTCCGCGCAGGGCCTGCTCCTCATGATCCCCAACATGTTCAAGATGGCCGGGGAGCTGACCTCCATGTGCATGCACGTGGCCGCCCGCGTCGTGGCGACCCACGCCCTCTCCATCTTCGGCGACCATTCCGACGTCAACGCCTGCCGCTCGACGGGCTTCGGCATGCTCGCCTCGGGCTCGGTCCAGGAGGCCCACGACATGGCCTGCATCGGCACGGCCGCGTCCTTGAAGGCCCGTGTCCCGATGCTACACTTCTTCGACGGCTTCCGGACCTCCCATGAGGTGGCCAAGATCAGCGTCCTCTCCGACGACGACCTGCGCTTCATGATCGACGAGAAGCTCGTGCGCGAGCACCGAGCGCGCGCGCTTTCCCCGGACCGGCCCGTCCTGCGCGGCTCCGCTCAGAACCCGGACGTCTTCTTCCAGGCCCGCGAAACCGTGAACCCCTACTACAACGCTTGCCCCGACCACGCGCAGGCCGCCATGGACCGCTTCGCCTCCCGGGTCGGCAGATCCTACCACCTCTTCGACTACGCGGGGCATCCCGAGGCCGACCGCGTCATCGTGCTCATGGGCTCCGGCGTCGAGACCTCGCACGAGACCGTGGAGTGGATGAACTCCAAGGGCCACAAGGTCGGCGTGGTCAAGGTCCGGCTCTACCGGCCCTTCTCGGTCAAGGCCTTCCTTGCGTCCCTGCCCAAGGCCGTGCGCCACATCGCGGTGCTCGACCGCACCAAGGAGCCGGGCGCCATCGGCGAGCCCCTCTACCAGGACGTGGTCACCGCGCTGGCCGAGGCCAGGTCCATGGGCCTCCCGGCCCCGGACTGCCGGGTCATCGGCGGCCGCTACGGGCTCTCCTCCAAGGAGTTCACACCGTCCATGGTCAAGTCCGTGTTCGACGAGCTCTCCAAAGAGAAGCCGAAGAACCACTTCACCGTGGGCATCGTCGACGACGTGACCAACACCTCGCTCGAGTGGGACCGCGACCTCGACATCGAGGCCGACGACGTGAGCCGCTCGGTCTTCTTCGGCCTGGGCGCGGACGGCACCGTGGGCGCCAACAAGAACTCCATCAAGATCATCGGAGAGGAGACTCCGCAGCACGCCCAGGGCTACTTCGTCTACGACTCCAAGAAGTCGGGCGCCATGACCATCTCGCACCTGCGCTTCGGCCCCCGCCCCATCCGCTCCATCTACCTGATCAAGCGGGCGGGCTTCGTGGCCTGCCACCACTTCCAGTTCATGGAACGGCTCGACGTGCTGAGCTACGCCGCCCCCGGCGGCGTCTTCCTCCTCAACGCCCCGTACGGGCCGGACAAGGCCTGGGACAGCCTGGTCTACGAGGTGCAGGAGGCGATCATCGCCAAGAAGCTCAAGTTCTACGCCATCGACGCCGCCTCGGTCGCTGAAGAGGCCGGCATGGGCCGCAGGATCAACACCATCATGCAGACCTGCTTCTTCGCGATCTCGGGCGTGCTCCCGCGCGAGGAAGCCATCGCGCGCATCAAGGGCGCCATCCAGAAGA
>JACQWX010000123.1 GCA_016209035.1 Elusimicrobiota bacterium
ATCGCGGCAAGCTCTTCTTTCGTCTGATGCAGCAGGCGGTGACCATGAAGCCGATGACATACAACCACGTGATTGCTAGGTCGGAGTCCACGGCGGGGGAGCTTTGCGGACCGAGGTGGGGCTAAGTGCATACCCCCTTGCGCAAATTGCGCAATGCCTGACACCAGTAACATTGGGGTTACGCGTTGTTACTCGACCGTGAATTTACACAACCACGGAACGTCTGTTAGACTAGGAGGAGTCATGACGACTGGGCGCCGAGGCAGCGCAGCTCTCATCGTGGCAATCGCGGCCTCCTGCATTTGGAGCCCGGCTCGTGCTTCCTCCATTCTGGACATCCCGATGGGCGCCAGACCCGCCGGCCTTGGGGCCTATACCGCGGCCGCGGACGACATCAACGCTCTATATTGGAATCCTGGAGGCCTCTCTTTCCTCTCCAAGCCCGAACTCGGGTTCACCCACACTGAACTCTATGGAGAAGCCCGCCTGGAGACCCTGGGCTACGCTCACCCGACCCGCTTGGGCACCTTCGGGGCGTCGACGAGCTACCTAGGCCAGGGCCGCATCGAACGCCGGGACAGCCAGGGACTGAAGGCCGGCGACTACTCGGCCTCGGACAGGCTCTTCGTCCTGGGCTATGCGCATCCCATCGGCAGGTTCGGATTGGGCGTGAACGCCAAGTTTCTCCAGCAGCAGATCGCCGAGACCACGGTCTCGGGATTCGCCGCGGACTTGGGCGCCGCCTACAGGCCCGTGCGCTCCCTGCGTCTGGGCGTCTCCGTGCTCAACCTCGGCCCCGGCATGCGGTGGCAGAGCGGGGACTCGCAGCTGCCCCTCACCTTGACCGGCGGCGCGGCATACAGCATCATCCCGCAGTTCATGCTGGCCGCGGATGTCAGGCACCGGTTCCTTGAGAAGAAGCTGAGCCTCGGCCTGGGTTTCGAGGCCGAGGTCTATCGCGGGTTCCTCCTGCGCGCCAGCTACCTTGCGGCCAACGGCAGCACGGCGGCAGGGTCGAGCGTCCCCGCTCTCTCCCGTTTTACGGCCGGATTCGGGCTGCGCCTCCGGGACTATTCCGTGGACTATTCCTTCGCTCCAGCGGGGCACATCGGCAACGCGCAGAGGCTCAGCTTGGGGTACAGGTTCTAGGAGGCATGCTCATGGCGATGAGGACGGCCATCGGGTTCCTGGTGCTGGCGGCGCTCTCTCCCGCCTGGGCCCAGGCCGGGTCGCCCAGCCGGGGCTCGGACGAGGAGAAGGCCGCGTTCGAGGCCCGCCGACTCGGCGCGGACCAGCCCGGGCAGCCCTCGGCCGGCAAGCTCCCCTCGGCCCCCGCGGACGGCGAGGCCAGAGCGACCCTCTCCCCGGGGGAGCGGCCTTCGCTGAGGTTCCTCAAGAAGCCCGGCGCCATGAAGGCCCTCGGGAAGGAGTCCGCGCCCAAGCTCCCCAACCATCAGAACAAGCTGGAGAACCCGCTGATCCGGCCGCCTTCAGACTTCGAGGTTGAATACGAGCTGAAGCAGGATGCCGACGTCTCGGTCACCATCCTCGACCTCGCGGGCGTGCCCATGCGCGAGTTCTCCATCAAGTCCGGGGACCCCGGAGGCCGCAAAGGCAAGAACCGCTTGAGCCTCTGGGACGGCCGGGACCTCATGGGACAAGAGGCTCCGGTCGGCCAGTACCAGGCGGTCCTCTTCATCAAGTATCCGTCCAAGCACGGGGCGCCGCCCGGGAGCCGCGTCATCTCGTTGAGGAAGGGCCCGTGATGAGGCCGCTCGCCCGCCTGTCCGCGGCCCTCGTCGTCGCGCTCCTGGCCGCGCCCCAAGCCGCGGCCGAACCCAAGGTGCTCGGCACCCATCCCTTGAGCTCGGCTCCCTACGGCCTCAGCAGTCCCCAATTCGCCGCCGTGGACTCCGTCCGCCATGAGGTCTGGGTGGCCGGCTACTACAGCGCGAACGTCGTGGTGGTAGATGGCGCCTCCCGGCAGCCAGTGGCAGCCATACCGGGGATCCAGTATCCCGTTGCCGTGGCCGTGGACGGCGGCCGAAGCAGGGCCTACGTGGCCACCTACAACTCTCTGCTGGTCTTCGACACGGTCTCCCGCAAGAAGCTGTTTTCGTATCCCCTGTACACCCCTGGCCAGGCGTATTTCCAGCCCTTTGCCATGGCGCTCGACGAGGCCAATGGGCACGTCTATCTCTATGGCGCCAGGACCGTCTACAGCGGCCAGACCAGCAGTTCCACCATGAGGCTCGCCGAGTACGACCCGGTCACCGGAGCCATGGTCGCGGGCATCGACCTTCCGGACTACCACTACTCCTCCAAGCTGGCAGTCTCCGGGGCCAAGATCTTCCTGCCGGTCAACATCCACGACCAGGAGAAGATGACCTATCGCTCCGAGCTGTGGGTCATCGACAAGGCCCTGCCGGCCGTTTCCCAGAAGATCGCGACGACGTCTCAATACACCCACTCCATGACCCTCCACCCAGGGAACGGCGCAGTCTATCTTTATGACGGGGGCAAGCTCGTGTCCTACGCGCCGGGCGCTTCCGGTCAATGGGTGAAGGCCTCGAGCGGCCCGGCCGGAGGCTTCCTGTGGGACATGGCTTTAGACCCCGTCACCAACCTCATCTACGGCCTCGACCGGTACAACGACCTGGTGCGCATCATCGACCCCAAGACCCTCAAGGAGACCGGCACCCTTCCAGCCGGCGCCGAGCCCGCCATCGTGGTTATGGACAGCGCCCTGGGAAAGAGCTTCGTGTTCAATTCCAAGTCCAACAACGCCGTGGTCTACGACCTGGCGACCGGAACCCTGGCCGGCTGGGTGGACCTGCGGCGCTGCGAGCCCCGCGGCCTGGCCGTGGACCCGGGCTCCTGGCGGACGCTCGCTGCCTGCGGCATGACCGGCTCGGTCGCGTTCTGGAACAAAGCCTCCCACGCGGTGGACAAGACTGTCACTGTGCCCTACGGGCAACCCTCGGGCCTGGCCATTTTCCCCGGCCTCAACAAAGCCTACATCAAGGTCAATCCCGCGCCCTACGGATACCTCGAGAGGCTGTCTCTCTCCGCCTCGGAGTTGGCCCCGAGGATCGGCAATCGCTACACCGTGACCGGCCTGGCAGCCTACCCGGAAGCCACCGCCCTCCTCCTGTCGGAGTATTTTCTCCCCGGCGGGACGTCCACCACAGCGGTGCTCACCATGGTGGACGCGCAGAGCGACCTGGTATCGAAGAGCATCCCCCTGGGCCCCAGCTACCACTACCCCTTGGCTCCGGTGGTCAACGCGGCCACGGCCAAGGCCTACGTGGTCCTCTACGCCACGCACCAGGTCGTCGCGGTTGACCTTGGCTCAGGCGCGGTCTTGAAGCGGATCCCGGTGGGCAACTACCCCATGGCCGCGGCCGTCAACCCCAACCTCAACCGCGTCTACGTGGCCAACTACGGGTCCAACAGCCTTTCCATGATCGACGGCGCGACCGACGCGGTGCTCGGCACCGTGGCAGTGGGGCCGGCGCCCAAGGCCGTGGCCGTGAAGAAGCGCGGAGCCCGGGTCTACGTGGCCAATTCCGGAGACGGCACCGTGACGGTGCTCGACGGCAAGACTCTCGCCAAGATAGCGACGCTCCCATCAGGGAACCTGCCCTCCGACATCGCAGTGGACGAGACCGCTGAGCAGGCGCTCGTGGCCAACGAGTCCGACGCCTCGATCACGGTCATCGAGGACCCCGCGCCCGTGGACGGCGCGGCTCCGGCGGTCAACCACACCCCCTTGACCGGGCCCTTCCCTGAATACTCTCCCGTGACCGTCGAAGCCCAGGTCACGGACGACAAGGCGGTCGCGGTCGTGACCCTCACCTACTGGGAACCCGGCGCCGGCACCTACTACACCGTAGCCATGGCCAATGTGGGCGGCTCCCTCTACCGCGGGGTCATCCCGGCTGAGTTCCTCTTCTCGCTTTCCAAGGGCGGCAAGGTCCAGTACTTTATCGACGCCTCGGACGCGGAAGGCAACGGCCCTCCAACGGGCCAGACCCCGGGGAGCGCCGGCCAGCCCAACGAGTTCAGCGTGCTCAAGGCCTTCTCGCCCCTGTGGACCTACACCTTCGGCGGCTTCTTCGGAGGGGCGTACCGCATGGTCCCAGGCCCCTCGGCCGCCATCGGCGACATCCGGCCCGATATCGGAGGCCTCGAGGTCGCCACTGGCAACGAGGAGTATTGGCCGTTCGGCTTCAACGGGCCCTCGGGCCGGTGGTTCCTGTTCACCTCCACCGGAGGCGTGGCCTTCTGGAAGAACACGGAGAACGACGAGGCCCACTCCTCGGTCAACCTCTTCGATCTCGACGGCGACGGAGCCTTGGAGATGCTGGGCGGCACCACCTCCGGCCGCGAGCTCCAGGCCTGGGACAGGTTCGGCGGCTGGTTGTGGCGCTTCCTGCTCGACGGCCACCATCTCTCCACCCCGGCCGTGGACGTGCTCAAGCCAGGGGAGGCCCCCACGGTCTTCGGAGGCAGCTTCGACTCACGGTTTCGCGCCATCCACGGCAAGGCCGGGACCCTGCGCTGGTCCTACCCGGTCAGCACCGGGACCTGGATATGGTCCTCCCCCGCGGTCGGGGACTTGGACGGCGACGGGGCCAAGGAGGTCGTGTTCGGCTCCGACCAGATGACCGCGGGGACCCCGAACCTCTTTTCCCTCGACGCCCACACCGGGGCCCTGCGCTGGAGCGCGGTCCTCGGCGGGCACGTGCGCGCCTCGGCCGCCATCGCGGACCTCGACGCCGACGGCGTCCTTGAGGTCCTCATCGGCGCCCCTGACGGGATTTTCCGAGCCTTCCACGGCAAGACGGGCCAAGTCCTCTGGAGCTACAAGACCGGCGGGGAGATCATCTCCTCCGCCGCGGTCGGCGACGTGGACGGCGACGGCAAGCCCGAGGTGCTCTTCGGCTCGGGAGACGGCAAGCTCTACTGCCTCGACCGCCTCGGCGCCTTGCGCTGGGCGACCCCGCTGGGGAGCCCTGTCCTCGGGTCGCCGGCCCTGGCCCGCAGGACGCCTGGCCCGGGTCTCGCGGTCTACATCGCCGCCAATTCCGGCCTCCTGCACGTCCTGGCCGGGGCCGACGGCAAGAAGCTCGCGGGCCTGGCCCTCAACGCCCCCGTCGCCTCTTCGCCCGTGGTCGGGGACATCGACGGCGACGGAAAGCTCGAGGTGCTCTTCCAGGACCGGCGCGGAGACACCTTGGACACGAAAACCGGGGACGTGTTCTGGGCCATCCGCGACACGGGTTCCCAGGTCCCTGTCTACGCCAGGGAATGGCCGCTGTTCCGGCGGGACCCGGCTCACACCGGGGTCTATCCGTGGCAGTCCGCCCCTCCGCCGCCCCCTCCCCCGCCGCCGGACACCGCCGCCCCGGTCTCGGTCATCACCTCTCCCGCCGGCGGCCTGGTGTTCGCCACCACCACCGTGTCCATCCTCGGTACCGCTTCGGACGACGACTCCGGCATCGCCAAGGTCGAGCTTGGCCTGGCCGACCTG
>JACQWX010000102.1 GCA_016209035.1 Elusimicrobiota bacterium
CCACAGCGTCAAAAGTCGGTTGGATTTGGGGTCAGCGTGCGTATAGGGCGACCGTCGGCGCCCGGGACTGGGCGGCGGACTGAATCCAGGCGCGAAGCGCCTCGCTTCGGATGAGCGCGCGATCCTGGTAAGGCATGGACCTGGAAAGGGCGTCCTCGTCAGGGAAGGATATTGCCTCCGGTTCGCAAGCGGCGAAATCTTCGTCGCGTTGTGCGGCATCGAGCTCCGCGAAGGCCTCGGGGAGGCGGTCGAGGGAGCCGCAGAGTATCTCCACGTAATCGGGCCGGGCGAGGTTCGCAACGAGGGCGGCGCCGGCTGGAAGCTGTTCGAAGTCGTAGGTGAGCACCTTGCGGCCGCTGCGTCGCCTCTCTCCCTGCTTCATCCTCCGGAAGAAGTTCTCGAGGGCGTTGTTGGTCCTGTCCACGAGGCGGATGCCGCCGCCGGCCTCTTTCGGCAATCGAATGGCGTGCCCCCACAGCGAGCCGCCGTGGCGCTCGAGATGGTCGAGCACGATATCGATGGCTTCGCGCGCGTCCTGGGCAGGCCCACGTTCGGGACGTCGGCGGCGCAGGACCCGCTCGAAGCGCTCCACTGCTCGGCGGACGTCTTGAAGCTCGGCGGCGGCAAGCGACGGCGATAGGATCGTTGCTCCCGCGGGCTTGCCATCGGGATGCAGCCGCAGGGCTTGGCGCAGTTGCTCGAACAAATTCGCCCGGCGCGCGAGCCTTGCCGCCACCTCGGGAAAGGCGCGGTCACTGAGCACGGGGTCGAGAATGCGCGCCAAACGCAGCAGTTCCCGGCGCCCGCGGTCGTCGCCGGACTCCTTGCGCAGGGATGCATCCGCCGCGCGGCGGATCGTGCGGCAGCGCCGGTAGAAGTCCAGGTAGGGGCGGTCGAAGGGAAAGCCCAGGCCGTCGCCCTCTTGCGCGTAGTCCAGAGTCCACTGTGCCAGGGAGCGCACGAAGGCCTCGCCGTTGGCGCCCGTTGGCAGGACGTGGCCGGTCGCGGACCGGGCCCAGGACTCGACGTTGGCAGCAGGTGGGTATGGCAGCCCAGGATCGGGATATCCCACTCCATTTCCAGGACCAGCTGCTCGGTTGCCTCGATCATGGCGCGCCCCAGGTCACGCATGATCGCGCAAGGTCGCCCAAATGCCTGGGCCGTCTGCTGCAGCCGCGGCAGGGCCAGATCGGCGCGCTCGGTCGAGAGCTTCCAGGCTCCCAGCGCCCATTGCCGCCAGGCGTTGTAGACGACGAAGACCGTGCCTCGCCCGTTCTCGCCGGTGGCATCGATGCGCATCGGATAGCCGTTGCTGCGCATCGCCTGCGCCAGTTGGGGGGCGCGCTTGCGGTGGAGGGCCTCCAGATGCTCGACGAAGCGCTTGGCGAGGAGACTCTCCTGCCCGGTGGAAACCGAGATGCCCTGCTGGCCGAGCAGGCCGCCGCAGACCTCCAGGCGTTGATGGTGGCGGAAGTAGCGCGCAAGGCCTACGTGGACCTCCAGGTCGTAGCCGTAGACCGCGCCCGGAGCTACCTGACTCGCCAAGGTCTGCGAGCGAACGATGGTCTGTTTTCCCGACGGCTCCCGGCAACCGGACTTACACGCACGCAACACCTCGTGCGCCACGAAGGGTCCGTGGGCCAGCGTGACTACGTTTCGCTCGGCGGACTTCAGGAAGAGTGTCGGCCCTGCGCAACGGGGGCACGACTCGGTTTCCGGCAGAGCCGCCACCGTCAGGCCCGCGGTGGTCGAACCCCGACGCCGATTCGCGGCTTCGAGCAAGCGCAGGTGGGTCCTCAACGCCGCGAGCGCGGCAAGCGGACCCCCTTTTTTCGGCCCAGCTTGTAGCGCTCGAAGACCTGCCGGACTTCGGTCGCCGTGGCGCCTACCCCCCGGGCGATCAGCCGCTGGGCTACCTCGGCGGGAGCCGCATCCACCGTGGCCGCATCCAGAAGTTCCAGCAGCACTTCGATCACCAAGTCTGCCGGCGGAGACCCCTTCGCTGCGCCCGCTTGGATACGACGCGCGAGCTGGTCGGCGGCGCGCGACCGGCGGAGGAAGAGTCGACGAGGTCGACCACGGCCCCCTTCAGCGTTCCCGCGCGGGAGAATCCGACGTCGCGATAGTGCCACAGGCCGAACGAATCGAACTGGGGGATGCGGCGCAAGGTGTAGTAGCGGCAGGTGTGGGTGTAGCTGGAGAGGTAACCTGCTTCCTTCATGCGCCGGAACACGCTCATGCGCGAACGCGTCTTGAGGGTCCGGTAAAGTTCGCGCAGTTCGACGACCGGCGTCCTTTGGAAGAGCTTGTGCAACGCGGATCTAGCCTGACGGATGTCGATCATGGGGCCTCGGGTACACTGAGTATCTGCTGGTATTCAGCGTATCAGTTTTAGGCCCGGATTGCCAGCCCTTGGAAAGTGGGCTCCGACGGAGGGATCAACTACGGGTGCGTATGGGGCTGATACACTCAGGAGTTTCGGGGAAGAGAAAAGCCCTGATGTTTCCAGTCAAATCTGGCAGGCCAACTGACTTTTGACGCTGTGGGCTCCTGGAGATGCCCTTGGTGTCCAACCGCGACTTCACCATCAAGATCACCTGGGAGCCCGAACCAGCCGACGGCAAGGCCGCCTACAGGTCGTCCTGGGTCGCGGCCAATGAGGAGGGCCCTGCTCCGCAGCCCGGCCTCATGCGCGTCTTGGTCAACGACGGCTCCTGGACCCTCGAGCCCGTCGACGGCGGGAAGCGCACCCGTGCGACCTACTACCTTTACACGGACCCGGGCGGCATCCCGGGATGGGTCGTGAATATGGGCAACAAGAAGGCTCTCCCCGAACTCTTCAAGGCGGTCCGTACCCGCAGCCGGGCTCTTCCCTGAGCCCACCGGGCAGCTCCCAAGCAAACGCCTTGTTTTGCAAGCACTTTTTCCCGGCAGCCGAGCCGAATCGTAGGCCCTAGGGCCCAAAGTGAAGTAGGCCCTCTGCAGGCCGGGGAATGGGCCCCAAGTAACTGCATGTCCGCTCCAAAAGCGGCTACACTTGAAGTGAAGGGCAGGAGGCCCGTTATGAAGCGAATGAACCGGACCGGAAAGATCCTGACGGCGGCCATGCTGGCGCTGCTGCTGGCCGCCTTCGGCGCCGCGTCGTTCGCGCAGACCCTGGACGGCAAGCCCGTGGACTGCATCCCGGCGGTCGAGGACAAAGCCAGGGCCCCCAAGACGGTCCAGCCCGACCCGGCCCTCACCGCTGCGAAGACCGCCCCTGCTCCGACTGCTCCGGCCGAGACCCCCGAGCACGTGAAGGCGGCGCAGGCCCTGCAGGATTACGGTCTGCCTCCGGCCTTGTACATCCAGGACCCCTCCACGATCGAAGAGAAGCAGGCCTTCGCCGTCATCTACTCCGTCACCAAGAGCACTCCCTCCCCCATCGGCCGCATCCTCCTCGATACCCTTGAACGCACCCCCAAGGAGAAGGTCCAGAAGATCACCTTCAAGAAGCTCTACATGCTGTGCCTGGCCGCCCTGCAGTACGGCCAGCGCTCCGTGGACCCCAAGTACCAGGCCTTCCCCGAACTGCTCGCCGGCTACAAGCAGAAGATCCAGGACGTCATGAACGCGGAGGTCCCGGGAGACGCCGACTATGTCGGCTTGGGCAGGGCCGGCAAGTCCCTCAGGGAGGTCCTCAAGACTCGGGAGGACGCGCTCAAGACCGTGGTCGAGAAGCTCGACAAACTGCCGGACGCCGAGAAGGCCAAGATCGCGGACAAGCGAGCCTTCCTGGAGAAGGTCATCAAGGAGATGGACGCTCTCCAGTTGAGCGGCAACGGCGCCGTGCTCGTCCCCGAGACCCTGGTCAAGATCGTGCAGATGATTCCCGAGGGTGACCTCACCCAGGAGGCTTGGCGGGCGGTCTTCGACGCCTACCCCATGGGCCATAGCCTCTGGGCAGACCGCGTGGACCTCGCGTGGAGGCGGAGCATCACTGGCAAGGGAGTGACGGTGGCCATCATCGACACCGGCATCGACAAGGACCACCCCCTGCTCGGCGGCGCGGTGGCCGACTGGGAGAACCTGACCGACCACCGCTATGTCGCTCGTGACGCGGTGGACGCCTCGGGCAAGAGCCTCTTCGGCACGCCCAACAACAAGGGCCTGCACGGCACCCACATGGCCGGCATCCTGCACGCCTACGCGCCGGACGCGAAGATCAAGAGCCTCAAGGCCCTCGACGAGGAGGCGACCGATGAGATCCCGGCGGAGCTCAAGCACGACCTTCCCGCCACCCTGGCGACCATCGCGAGCGGCCTCGAGAAGATATACAACCACAACCAGGCCGTCGCCGCCGGCAAGAAGAAGGGGGAGCGGATCGACATCGTGAGCATGAGCCTCGGCATCCCGGAGTCCAACGCCCATGACGCGGGCGGAACGCCCGACGGCATCAGCGCCTGGGTCAAGAAGCTCCACGAGCAGGGCGTGGTCGTGGTCTTGGTCGCCGGCAACGAAGGCCAGAACAAGATCGCCCGGCCCGGCTACATCCCCGAGGCCATCACGGTCGGCGCGGTGGACTATTTCAAGCGGGTGGCCGCGTTTTCCGGAGACGGCGCCGTGTCGGTCCCCAAGGACGGCAAGCTCATCCAGAAGCCCGACGTGTACGGCTACGGCGTCGGGGTCCGCTCGGCCAAGTATGATCCGGCCGCCGACTACTCGAAGCTCGTCACGGACCAGCTGATCGCCTCGGGCAACGGCACCTCGCCCGCGGCGCCCCATGTGGCGGCCGTGACGGCCATGCTGCTCCAATCCGGCCGGCAGATGGGCATCGAGCTTGGCCCCGAGCAGATCCGGATCATCCTCAAGGAGAGCTCGACGGCCACGGCCAACGGCAACCCCTACGCCGGCTCCATGGGCGGGGTGGTGAACGCCTCCAAGGCCCTGGACTACCTGGAGAAGAACTTCAAGAAGTTCAAGACGAAGAAGAACTAGGTCGCCCGTTCTGCGTCGGTTCGCCCCCTGGCCCGTTAGGGCCGGGGGGCCGCGCTTTCTCCAAGCGGCCCCGGCATCGTGCGCGGCCCTTGAGAGCCCCGCGACGTCGGATTCGTCGTAAAGCACCTGCCTTTGCAGGTTGTCGAGTTCCACGAAATCCCGGTCATAGAGCCGCAGGCGGCGGGCCAGCTCGACGGCCTCCTCGTTGGAAACGGTCTGGATTTCGTCGACCAGCGCCATGTGCCTAACGATGCGCTGATCCGCCGCTACCGCGAATGCCGGCCACGAACGCGGACGGCTCTAGCGCGTGTTAGACGACTTCGAGTTCGCAAAGGTTTATGGGACACACGCCGGGGTTCGCATACGATAGAATGTCCCGAGGATTGGCTCTTTCTTGCGGTTACATCAAACTCAAAGAGTTCCGCCTTGGAGTTCCTCTTGCGTAGTCTGACGATGCTGACATCGGCAAACCCCGCCTCTTGTAGCATCGCCTTGAAGATGTCTTCGACGGGAAGTAGCGTGCCATAAAAGGTCGAATTGCCGACTACATAGTGAACCTCGGCGTTCGTATTCAGAATCCTGCCGATATCAGAAAGGTGCTGCCACATGTCCTCGAAGTACTTTGCAACATAGTTGGCTAACAGTCGCCCGTTTTCGTTCTTTGGGTCCGATATCCCCACCAAGGATTTTCGGAGATGGGCCGGTGTAAACGCATTCCCGGATGGCTTCCAATCAGCGAGCCTGCTGGTGGCCACGCCCCAGGTGCCACCTATTGCCCGCCAGTCATGCTCGCCAGCATCCCGGCCATCCGCGAGAAAACCAAGCCAGTACATGTATGGGCGAAGCTCGCGAATATATGAAATCCGGTTTGGGTAGGGCGGTGAGGTAATGACCAAGTCGAACTTGTTTCCCAAGAATCGTGATGCCTGCCGTGCATCGCCAGGCATGACACTTGGTAGTGTCCGGGGGTTGTCTGTGGCCCCATCTAAGACAAACGCGAGTTCTTTGCCAAAGACACCGGCATTATCACGGCCCATCGAGAATAGAGTCGGTGATTTGTCAGCGTCTTTGAATGACATTGACTGATGATTGAACGCGGCATTCGAGAGTGTTATGAGTGTGCGGCAAAAAGCGACGAGAAGGAGATCGCGCGCAGTCGTTCCTTGTTCGGTTCTGTCGAGAATGCACGCCTTCAATTTGCAGAGGAATCGAAGTTCGTCTTCATCCCACCACCGCTCAATATTATGGATTGGTGGGGGGTTGGCAGTCGGCCCGCTTGCCGATGAAGATGCGGCCGCGATGGCTGCGCCGAGACTCCGGGCTTCCTCAATAGATGTGGCTGAGAACCGGCGAAACTTGATTGAACTGAACCAGACTAGGAATGGATTGAGCTCAAGCCCTGTTGCGGTAAGTCCCATGTAGGCCGCGCAAAGCGCTGTCGTTCCTGTGCCAGAAAACGGATCCAGGATTGCTGCTGCATCCCTGCGGGCCTCCAATATCTTGCTGACCAACTGCACTGAATAGGCGGGCGTCAACCGCAGCCAGCCATGGCGACCCATGTGCTGGTTTTGTTTGAAAGTCAAATGGGCATTTTGTTTTGAGGTGTCCAGCGTCAGAGGATGGGGCGTCGTCATTCTGAAGAGAGCAGTTTGGAGAGGACAGCATTGACTTCCGTCTTCAGCACCTTGGAATGACGCTGAAAGAACCCCGCCAAGTCATAGCCAACCACGCTCCGCATGAAGGCATACAAGGACTTCTGTGGCGATTTCTCCGTGATGCTGCCAGTCAGAAGGACCCATTTCTCATTACGATAGCGCAGGGCAATATCGTCGTCGATTTGAAGGGAGAGAATGGCAGCGCACGGAAGATAGGCCTTGGTATAAGCTGTCGCGGCATTTGCTATATCGGCATTCTGACGTTTGGAGTCCTTGCTCTTGTAGCCCTGACGGACTTCGAAGACGACCCCCTGTAGAGTGGCGGCAACGCGTTCGGCGACGCCAAGTTCCTCGGCGGCATCCGTCACCCATTGCTTAATTGCCCGATGTTTCTGTGGATTGGTCACGCAATCCATCGGTATTCGGGCATCAAGATATAGTGTCCGTTTCTTGCCGCGTGCTTTGTTCACGGTGTAGGACCAATTGACCTCGGTATCGGATAAGGCCAAGGAGTCCTGCAGAATTCTGCGAAAGAGGCTCTCGCAACCTATTCCTATCTGCCGGTAGATGCTCGTCATCCCACCGGCCGCCTTGTGAGCAGCATACATCAGGGGGTTGTCGAGGCCGATCCAATTGTAAAATGGATCGGAGCGATAGATTTTCTGGAATTCTGCGAGTGAGTAGCCTTTGTCCGCGCCGTGTCCCAGTTTGGGACGGTATTCAGCGCAGACCCGTATGGCGTTGATGAGGTATGCCAGGTATCGCTGATCGCTCTCTTGCTGATTCATGAGGTCGCAGTGCTTCTCATTATAGCGGTTTTTCTTCGGGCCATCTCGATGGCGCCGCCTTCCTCGTAGAGGACCGCGTAGTCCACCGGCGTGAAGAGCACATGCGCGGCTGCCGCCTTGCGCCTGATGCTGATTGGGCGCCGTCGGTTCATGGGCCAGCATGCCCAAATCGACCGCCGCGGACTGGCTGTAGGTGCCGCCGACGCTCAGGTCCCCGTCCAGCAGGTCGCGGTCCTGCAGCCGTCCAGCCATGACCGTCTTGCCCCATCCCGCGGAGATGACCCGCGAGGAAGGCGAGAAGGTGCCCGTGATGGTGTAGCCTCCCTCGGGGCTGGCCTCGGTTTCGAATTGCGCGGGGCTGCTCATGTAGGAAATCCCGAGCGCGGCGCCTCCGTACTTGGGGGAATCGCGCCCGAACATCGCGTAGCCTTGGGTCGCCCCCTGATACAAAAAACGCGAGGGCGAGGGACCGTTCGCGCTCGCGCACCCGTTGGATGCCGGTCTCGCGCAGGAAGGCCAGGCCCGCGGCGAGCCCAGCCAGGCCGTGCGCGTTGGGCGTGCCGGCCTCGAGCCGATAGGGCATCTCCTCGGGATGCGTTTCATCCTCGCCGCGAGCGCCGGTCCCGCCCTCGCGCAGAGGCCGAAGATCGAGCCCTGGGCGGACATAGAGCGCCCCCGTCCCCATGGGTCCGAAGAGGCCCTTGTGACAAGGGAAGGCGACCATATCCAGGCCCGCTCCCCCAACGTCGATATCGGCGGCCCCCACGGCCTGCGCGGCGTCCACGAGGATGGCGGCCCCGGCATCGTGCGCGGCCCTTGAGAGCCCCGCGACGTCGGATTCGTCGTAAAGCACCTGCCTTTGCAGGTTGTCGAGTTCCACGAAATCCCGGTCATAGAGCCGCAGGCGGCCGACTCCGGAGCGCGCAAGGAGAGTCGACGACGCGCAGCCCAAGGCCCCCAGGCCCACGATGGAGACGGTGGACGCCCGGAGGGCGGCCTGGCCCGCCTGACCGATGGGCGCGAAGATCGTCTGGCGGTCGTACCGACTCAAACCACGATGTCCTGGAAGAGCACGGAAGTGTGGTAGCGGTCGCCGGCGTCGGGCAGGACGACGACGATGAGCTTGCCCTTATTCTCGGCGGCCCCGGCCAGGCGCAGCGCGACCGCCATGGCGGCTCCGGAGGAGATGCCGCACGTTATCCCCTCTTCCTTGTGCAGGCGGCGGGCCAGCTCGACGGCCTCCTCGTTGGAAACGGTCTGGATTTCGTCGACCAGCGCCATGTCGAGGACGTCGGGCTTGAAGCCCGCGCCGATGCCCTGGATCTTGTGGGGCCCCGGCTTGGGCGTCTCGTTGTTGCGGATGGCCGTGAGCACGGGAGAAGCCGAGGGCTCGACGGCCACGGAGCGGATCTTCCGGCCGCGCTCAACCTTGATGTAGCGGGACACGCCGGTGATGGTGCCCCCGGTGCCGATGCCGGACACGAAGATATCCACCTTCCCGTCCGTGTCCTCCCATATCTCCGGGCCGGTGGTCTTGAAATGAATCTCCGGGTTGGCCGGATTCTTGAACTGCTGGGGCATCCAATACCTGCCCGGCTCCGCGGCGAAGAGCTCCTCCGCCTTGGCGATGGTTCCGGGCATGCCCTTGGACCCCTCGGTCAAGACCAGCTCCGCCCCGAAGGCCTTGAGCAGGCGCCGGCGCTCGATGGACATGGTCTCGGGCATGGTAAGCTTGAGGCGGTAGTCCCGCGCGGCGCAGACGAACGCCAGGGCGATGCCCGTGTTGCCGCTGGTGGACTCCAGAACGACGGGATTGTCGCCTCCGGGCCTGAGGACGCCCCGCTTCTCCGCGTCCCAGACCATGGACGCCCCGATGCGGCACTTCACCGAATACGAGGGATTGAGGCCCTCGATCTTGGCCGCGACGGCGGCGCCGAGCCCCCGGGCCATCCGGTTGATCCGGACCAGCGGCGTGCGCCCGATGCTGAGGCTGTTGTCGCCAAATATCTTCATGGCATGCTCCTTTTGATCATGACTGCGCCCGGGCAACCGCCGCGAACGGAAGGCCCCCTGGGGCGGCGAAGAACGGGCAGGACTCCCTCTGCCGCGGGGTGCAGTTCTTGACGTCCCAGCAGCGGGGGAGGTTGATCAATGCCTTGACGCCCTCAATATTGAGCCGCTGCCTCCGGATCAGTTCCTTGATCGCCTTGAGCAGCTCGACGTCGCGGGCGGAATAAAGCCTGTTCTTGCCCAAGCGCCGCGGCTTGATGAGCCCCTTGCGCTCCCATATGCGCAAGGTCGCAGGGCAGACCCCAAGAAACTTCGCGACGTCCCCTATAGTGAAGGCCGGAGGCATGTCGGCATGAAGCAGGCTCATACGCCAAGCATACCATATATCAATACTATTGGTAGGTAGCTGCTATCGGTGTTGAGAGGACAGCGGCAGAATAGCCGAGCTTCGCGACGGCCTCGATGAGGCCTGCCGCCTCGGCCTTCGCCCCGCGCACGACGGCCTTCCCTGCGGCGAGGTCCACATGGGCCGATTCCACTCCCTCGCACCCGGACAGGGCCTTCTCGACGCTCGCGGCGCAGTGGCTGCAGGTCATGCCGGAGACGGCCAAGATGACCGCTCCATCGGTCTTCTCGCTCGTCATGGAGGCCCTTCCCGAAGCCTCCCGGATCAGCCCGAGCCGCCTCAGCCAACGGGGCGCGACGGCCGCGGCCAGGACGGCCAGGAGCGCCAGGCCGCTGAGCGTCTCCCCGGGAGCGAGGGCCTCGCGATGCAGGTGCGCCGCCGCGAAGGCGCCAAGACGGGGCTGGAGAACATCGAGCGCGAGCCCCGAGGCCAGCGCCGTGGCGCCGATGGCCGCCAGATATATCCAGGCCGTGCGCCTACCCATGACCTTCCAGACCATGGCGACCGTGGCGGCGTTGGTCGCCGGCCCGGTCATGAGGAAGACCAGGGCCGCGCCCGCGGAAACCCCTTTGCCCATCAAGGCGGCCGCGATGGGCACGGAGGCGGTCGCGCAGACGTAGGTCGGTATGCCGACCGCCATCATGACCAGCATGCTGGCGAAACTCGCCCAGCCGGGCCCCAGCCTGTCGGAGAGCGGGCCCAAAAGCTCGTGAAAGAAATGGGGCGGCAGGAGCGCCGCGATGAGCCCAGCGATCGCGAGGCCCACCAGCATGGCTGAGCCGATGTCCCCGGGAAGGGTGACGAAGCCGTAGCGGAGGGCGTCTCGCAATCCTCCCCGTTTCCACCTGCCCGAGCCCGGCGTTTCTGGCGAGGGCGTGCCGCCCCCGCTGACCACAGGAAGCGGCCCCGTGGAAGCGCCTGCTACCCCGCCTGAAGGAGAAGGAAAGCCCTTGGGGTCCCCCGGCGCGTCTTCCAGAAGACCCACGAAGATCCCTGCGACGATGCCGCTCAGGAAAGCCGCCAGCACGCGGAAGACGGTGAACACGGGGCCCAGGAAGCTGTAGGTCACGAGGATGCTGTCCACTCCGGTCTGGGGGGTCGAAATGAGGAAGGAGATCGTCGCCCCCCTGCTGGCGCCGTGGCTCCTCAGGGAGGCCGCGACCGGGATGACTCCGCACGAGCACAGCGGCAGGGGCACGCCGAAGAGCGCGGCCTTGACCACGGCCCACCACGGCCGCAGGCCCCCGCCGAGGTGCCTTTCCACGGCCTCGGGCGAGACGAGCACGGACAGAACTCCGGCGACCGCGAACCCGAAGAGGAGATAGGGCGCCATCTGGGCTAGGGCCGCCCAAAAACCCCAGGCGGCGCCGAGGAGCGCTTCCGTCATGGCCTCATCTCTTCTCCAGGTTCATCCCGCACTTGGGGCAGCGGCCGTCCTTGGTGTTGGGCCCCTTGTAGCAGCCCATGGAGCAGACGTAGACCGCCTCCTTGGGCTTCTTGCTCGACGACTGCGACGCCTTCTTGCCGCAATGCGCGCAGCAGGCGTGCTTCATGCCCATGTGCGCGGCCGCGACCTGGATCTCCTTGACGGTCTTCGGGTCCTTGGCCGTGATGGTGATCACGACGCCGTCCTTCGTGTTGTCCACCTTGACCTCGGCGCCCTCCACGTGCGCCGGGCACGTCATCGCGTCGCCGCCGCCGCGCATCTCATGGTGTCCCTCGTGCGCCGCGTGCCGGCTCTCGTCCCCGGCGGCCTGCGCGGGCCGCCCGGCCCGGAACCAGAACGCCGTCACCGCTCCCGCCACGACCAGCGCTGCAACGAGCTTCTTGTTCATGTGTTCGCGACCTCCCTCTTCAGTTTATCAAACGCCCACGGCCCCGCGCTTCATCTCGTGATGCCACTTCCACAAATAGAAGACGGGAGGATAAACCAGGAGCTCCAGGATGAAGCTCGTGAAAAGCCCCCCGATCATGGGGGCGGCGATGCGCTTCATGAGGTCCGCGCCCGCGCCCAGGGACCACATGATGGGGAGCAGACCCATGAAGGCGCAGGCGACCGTCATCATCTTGGGCCGCACCCTCTTGACCGCGCCGTGCACGACGGCCTCCTCGAGGTCCGCTTCCGTAGCCATGCGGCCCTTGCGGACCATGTCGCAGTAGGCCAAGTCGAGGTAGAGGAGCATGAAGACCCCGGTCTCGGCGTCCAAGCCCATGAGCGCGATCATCCCGACCCAGACCGCGATGGAGACGTTGTAGCCGAGCCCCCAGAGGAACCAGACCGCCCCGATGAGCGAGAACGGCACGGCCAGCATCACGATGCCGGTCTTGACCCAGGAGCCGGTATTCATGTGGAGCAGGAAGACGATGATGAAGAGCGTCAGCGGGATGACCACCTTGAGCCGCTCCTTGACCCTGGCCATGTTCTCGTATTGGCCGCTCCATTGCAGGGAGTAGCCCGTGGCTAGGCGCAGGGCCTTGGCCGCAACCTCCTTGGCCTCCCGCACGTAGCCCCCGATGTCGCGGCCGGCCACGTCCACGTAGACGTACCCGGCCAGGAGGCCGTTCTCGTTGCGGATCATGGCGGGCCCGAGTTTCAATCCGATGTCGGCCAGCTGGGCCAGGGGGACCTGGGCCCCGCTCGCGGTGGGCACGAGGACGCGTTTGAGCTTGCCCAGGTCGTCGCGGAACTCCCGGGCGTAGCGCACGCTGACCGTGTATCGCTCGCGGCCCTCCACCGTGGTGGTGACCGGCTCCCCGCCTACGGCGGTCATGATGACCGTCTCGGCTTCCTTGATGGTCAGGCCGTAGCGCGCGAGCTGGTCGCGCTTGAGCGTGAAGTCGACGAAGTAGCCGCCTGCCGTGCGCTCGGCGTAGACGCTCCGGGTGCCGGGGACGTCCTTCAGGATGGCCTCCAGGTCCGTGCCGATCCGCTCGATCTCGGCGAGGCCCGAGCCGAAGACCTTGATGCCGACGGGGGTGCGCACCCCGGTGCTGAGCATGTCGATGCGGGCCTTGATGGGCATGGTCCAGGCGTTGGTGACGCCGGGGAAGCGCATCTTGGAGTCGATCTCCGTGACCAGCTCGTCCCAGGTGACGCGGTCGTACCAGACATGGCGCAGGAGCTTCCTCAGGGGCTCCGGCGCCCAGGAGGAATACCACCGGGACTTGGGCCGCCACTCTTCATGGGGCTTCAAGACCACGGTCGTCTCCATCATGGAGAAGGGAGCGGGGTCGGTCGAGGTCTCGGCTCTGCCCGCCTTGCCGAACACCCGCTCGACCTCCGGGAAGCTCTTGAGGATGCGGTCCTGCGCCTCCAGCAGATCGCGGGCCTCGGTGACGGACAGCCCCGGCAGGGTCGTGGGCATGTAGAGGATCGTGCCCTCGTTCAAGGGCGGCATGAACTCGGAGCCCAGCCGCAGGTAGACCGGGATCGTGGTCAGCACCAGCAGGCCCGAGGCGGCGATGACCTTGTAGGGATGCCGGAGCACGAACCGGCACGCCGGCTCGTAGACCCTGAAGAGCAGGCGGCTCACCGGGTGCTGCTCCTCGGGGTAGTACCTGCCGACCGTGGCCTGGTTGTACACCCAGGCGAGCCAAGCGGGCTTGAAGCTCACGAAATCCATGCGGGAGAACAGCATGCGCACGGCCGGGTCGAAGGTGACCGCCAGGACCGCGGCGATGGCCATGGCGAGGTTCTTCGTGTAGGCCAGGGGCTTGAACAAACGGCCTTCCTGGTCCACCAGGGTGAAGATGGGCATGAAGGCGACCGCGATGACCAACAGCGAGAAGAAGACCGCGGGCCCCACCTCCTGCAGGGCCTTGAGCCTGATCTCGTGGAAATCCCCCTTCCTGCCGCCCTCGATCCAGAGCTGGAGCTTCTTGTACGCGTTCTCGACCTCCACGATGGCGCCGTCCACGAGCACGCCTATCGAGATCGCTATGCCCGAGATGGACATGATGTTCGCGGTCAGCCCCATGAAGAACATGGGGATGAAGGTCAGGATGACCGACACCGGGATCGTGACGATGGGGATGATGGCGGTCGGGATGTGCCAGAGGAACACGAGGATGACGAGGCTCACGATCACGAGCTGGAGGGCCAGCTCCTCCTTGAGCGTGGAGATGGCGCGCTCGATGAGGTCGGAGCGGTCGTAGGTGGTCACGACCTCGACACCCTCGGGCAGGGAGGGCTTGATCTCCTCAAGCTTGGCCTTGACCCGCGCGACGACGTTCAAGGCGTTCTCGCCGAAGCGCATGACCACGATGCCGCCGGCGGTGTCGCCGACGCCGTCCAAGTCCGCGACGCCGCGGCGCATCTCGGGCCCGAGCGCGACGCGGCCGAGGCTCTTGACCAGGACCGGGGTGCCGCCGGCGCTTCGCCCCACCACGATATCCTCGATGTCCTTGACGGACTTCGCGTAGCCCCGGCCCCGGACCATGTACTCCGCGCCGGCGAACTCGACCAGGCGGCCCCCGACATCGTTGTTGCCGTCCCGGATGGCCTCCACGACCTTCATGAGCGGGACGTTGTAGGCGACGAGGGCGTTGGGGTCGAGGCTGACCTGGTACTGTTTCTGGAACCCTCCGATGGAGGCAACCTCGGCCACGCCCGGGACGGACTGTAGGTAATAGCGCAGGTACCAGTCCTGGAAGCTCCTAAGGTCCGCGAGGCTGTGGCGGCCGCTCTTGTCCACCAGGGCGTACTGGAAGACCCAGCCCACGCCGGTGGCGTCGGGCCCGAGCTCGGTGCGCACCCCATCCGGCAATTGGGGCAGGATCTTGCTCAGGTATTCCAGGGTGCGGCTGCGCGCCCAGTACACGTCGGTCCCATCCTGGAAGATGACGTAAACGAACGAGTACCCGAAGTCCGAGAAGCCCCGGATGGCCTTGACCTTGGGAGCCCCTAGGAGGGCCGTCACGATGGGATAGGTGACTTGGTCCTCAATCACGTCCGGAGACCGGCCCCACCGGGAGTAGACGATGACCTGGGTGTCCGAGAGGTCCGGAATGGCGTCCAAGCGCGAGTTCCGCATGCAGTAGACGGACGCGGCCAGCGCCGCGCCGGTGAGCACCAGCACGACCAGCTTGTTCCTCGCGGACCAGGCGATCAATCTCTCGATCATGGCGTCACTTGGAGATGGCGGCCTTGAGCTTGGACTCTGAGTCTATGAGGAAATTGGCGGCCGTGACCACCTTCTCGCCTTCCTTCACCCCGGAGAGGAGCTCGTGATAGCCCTCGGCCTTCCGGCCGACGCGCACGACCCGCGGCTCGATGCGGCCTTGGCCCAGGTCCACGAAGGCGAGCTGGCGCTCCCCGGTGTCGAGGAGCGCGTCCTCGGGCAGGGCGAGCCTCCGGCCCAACGAAGCCTTGATCCCGGCGTTGACGAACATCTCGAGCTTGAGGACCCGCTCGGGGTCAGGGACCTCGATGCGCACCCTGAGCGTCCTCGTCTCCGCCGAGACGATGGGGTCGAGGCTGCGCACCGTTCCCCTGAACGACCGGCCCGGGTAGGCCGCGGCGGTGATGTCGGCTGCCTGGCCGGGCTTCACCAGGCCGATCTCGTACTCGTAGATCTGCGCGTAGACCCAGACCGAACCGCCGCCGATGAGGAGGCTCGTCGGCGCGGCCGTCTTGGCGCTCTCCGACACCTGGGCCTCGGTCAGCCCGAGCTGGAGCAGGCGCAGGGCCGAAGCCGCCACGAGGGCCTCCGCGCGCTCCGCGGCGTCGGGATAGGGGCTGTCCTTGACCGCCTCCCGGGCCTGGACCGCCTCCCGGTGCTCCGAGAGGGCATTGTAGAGGTCCGGGTCGTAGGCCACCTTGCCGGTGGCCCGGACCGTGGCCGCCAGGTCCCTGCGCCGCACCGGCTCGGACCTCAAGCCGATCATCTGACGCCGCTCCTCTGAAAGGAGGACGCTCGCCTGGCCCTCGACCCCGGCCAAGGCCGGGGCCCGCTCCTCGGCGTAGACCGGGACGTAGTCCATGCCCATCTCGTCCTTCTTCGGCACGGGGGAGGTGACCTCGGGGTGCATGGGATGGCGGTAGAAGAGGGGCGGGCCCGAGGCCGTCTCTCCGGCCTCGAAAACGTGCTCGCCGCAGATGGGGCAGGTCACCTTCTCGCCGGGCTTGTGCGGCAGCTCCATCACGCAGCTGGCCATCTTGCACTTGTGCAGGAGGCACACCCTCCTGCCCGAGGTGGACATCGCCGGGACTTCGGCCGGGGCCTGAGCCTCCATGGGGACGAGCCTCATGTTGCAGATGGGGCAGTCGCCGGGCTTGTCCGAGGCGTAGGTCGGATGCATCGGGCAATAGAAGCGGGCCGCGTGCGCCGCGTGCTTCGCCGCCGGGCTCACGCGCGCCCGATAGGCGACGACGGCCGCGCCCGCCGCGACGCCCGCGATGCACGCCATGATGAGCAGCCTGTTCCTGGTCATATCACAACCCCCTGTCCGCGCCCGGCGTCCCTGGCGCGGGCGTGCCGCCTCCCAACCCCACGGGAAGCGGCCAGCCCACGACGCGCTCGAGCTCGGCGACGCGAGCCTCGTATTCGGCGATGTGCTGATAGTACTCCAGCTTGAAGCTGAGCAGCGACCTCTGCGCGTCCAGGAGGTCCAGGAAACCCGTCTTCTCCGCCTGGTAGCCCGCCTCGGCCACCTTGAGCGAGGACTCGGCTTGCGGCAAGAGGGTCGTGCGGTACGCCTCGATGAGGCGCTTGGAAGCCCGCGCCTTGCTCCAGGCGACTTTGACATCCGCCCGGGTCGCGACCCGGGTCGCCTGGAGTTCCGCCTGCGCCATCTCGCGCTCGCTCCGGGCCTCGCGGACCATCGCCGCGGGCTTCCAGAACCATAGCGGCAAGGAAAGGCCCAGGACCGCGTCGTGGGTGCGTCCCCGCATGGGGTCGCTCCTGCGCCTGTACTGCAGCATCAGGTCCGGCAGGAACTCCGAACGGGCCAGGGCCAGGGAGTCGCCGGCGCGGTCAAAAGCCAGGGCCGCCTCCCGCAACTCGGGCCGGCCGGAGAGCGCCTCGGACTCCAGATCCTCGGCGGATCTCGGGGGGAGGGCGGACGCCGGCTCCTCGGGAACGCCCAGGGGAGCCCGCGCGTCGCGGCCCATCAGGGCGTTGAGCATGGCCCTGGAGGACTCCGATTCGGACTCCAGGGCCACGCGCATGTTGAGCATCCGGGTCAGCTCGACCTGGGCCTTGAGCGCGTCGGACTGGCTTCCCTTGCCCGCGGCCACCTTGGATTCCGCGACCCTGGAGAACCTCCGCATGATGCCGATGTTCTCGTCGAAGACGGCCAGGCCCTTGTCCGCCAGGAAGAGTTCCGCGTACGCGGCCCGGGCCCTGGCGGTCACTCCCAGGAGTTTGGCCCGGTAAGACTGCTCCTTCATGGCCGCGTCCTTGACGGCCGCGCCGTACCTGAGGTAGAGCGTCGTCGGGAAGGGCACCTCCTGGGTCACGGAAACCGCCTTCTCATCCGCTTCGTTGACCACGTTCTTCCCGGAAGGCGCGAACATGCGCTCCAGGTCCAGGCGGGGCTTGTCCGGGGTGGCGGCCTGGATGGCGCGCTGGCGGGCGGCTTCCCATCGCTTTCGCGCCGCGAGGATCTCGGGGTTGTCGCGCCGCACGGCCTCCAGGACCCGCTGGAGGGCGATCGTGCCTGGAGAAACGCCCGAAGCCCCCTCGCCTTGCGCCGGAGCGCAAAGGAACATGAGACACAGCGCCGCCACGGAAAGCTTCATCACCATGCCCTCTTTTACCAAATTATTCTCGATGCCTCACATGCCTTCCGTCATGGCGTCCGACAGGCATCGGCTCCTTAGGGATTACGGATGGAAGACTGACGCGTCTACGTCAGGCGCAGGAGGGAGGAGAACGGCCGAAGGATTCGCGCGGAGGCGGACGCGGATGCGAACCCGCGATGGAGGCTTGCGGGGTCTGGACAGCCGTGGGCTGGACCGCAAGCTCGGGCCCAGCGGACAGCAGGCCGGCCGGATGCGGCGTCCTGGCAGCCGAAGCCAGGGCTTGGCCGGAAGGAACTCCGGCCTCGGTCAGATGCACGCCGTCGCAGCAATGCCCCTGGTCGCCGGTCTGGCCGTGGCAGGGCGCGCGGGACCGGGCCTTGGATCGCCCCTCGCAGTCCGCCTGGGGCATGAGGCACAGGTGCGTCCCCGTCCAGAACAGCGCGACCGCGAGGATCAGGCGCAGGGAACGGCTGGCCATGCAGTTAGTATAAGTCAAGTCCCCGTTCCTGTCAATGACGGCCGTCATGCCGAAACCTTCAGGGCCCAGTCGAGGTCCGCGAGCAGGTCTTCGGCGTCCTCGATGCCCACCGAGAGCCGCACCGTGCCTTCGGTGATGCCCCGGCGCTCCCGCTCCTCCGCCGGCAAGGACGCGTGGGTCATGGTCGCGGGGTGGCACGCCAAAGACTCCACGCCTCCGAGGCTCTCGGCGTAGGAGAACACCTTGAGCGCCCGAAAGAAGGCGTCCGCCGCGGCCCTCCCTCCCCGCAGGCGGAAGGTCACCATCCCGCCGAAGCCGCTCATCTGCCTGCGGGCGAGGTCGTGCTGGGGGTGGTCGGGCAAGCCGGGGTAGATGACGGACTCAACGCGAGGGTGCTTGCGAAGACGTCCCGCAACGGCCAAAGCGTTTTCCTCGTGACGTCGCATGCGCACGGCCAGGGTCTTCAACCCCCGCAGGGCCAGCCAGGCGTCGAACGGGCCAGGCACCCCCCCGGCCGCGTTCTGGTGGAACCGGACGGCCTCATGGACCGCCTTGTCGCTCGTGAGCACCGCGCCGCCCACCATGTCCGAGTGGCCGCCGACGTACTTCGTGGTGCTGTGGACCACGATGTCGGCGCCGAGCCCGATGGGCCGCTGGAAATAGGGCGAGGCGAAGGTGTTGTCCACGGCCGTCTTGACGCCCCGCACCTTCGCGATCCGAGCCGCCGCCGCGACATCGACGAGCTCCAGGAGGGGGTTGGTGGGCGTCTCGATCCACAGGAGCCGTGTCTCGGCGCGCAAAGCGCGCCGAACGTTCTCCGGGTCTCTGGCATTCACATAGGAGACCGCGATCCCGTTGGGCTTGGCGACCTTCTCGAAGTACCGGTAGGTCCCGCCGTAAAGGTCCGCGGCGGACACCACGTGGTCGCCCGGCCGCAGCATGGAAAGGACCCCCGCGATGGCGGCCATGCCGGAAGAGAACGCGCAGCCGTGCTCCGCGCCCTCAAGGGCCGCCAGGCACCTCTCCAGAGCCGCGCGGGTCGGATTGCCGGTCCGGGAGTACTCGAAGCCCTTGTGCCTGCCGATGCCCTCCTGGGTGAAGGTCGAGGTCTGGTAGATGGGCGTGATGGTGGCGCCCGTGGCCGGGTCCGCCTCCTGCCCCGCGTGGATGGCCAAGGTCTCGAACTTCATCCCCGCCTCCCCATGCTCCAGAAATGGACGAGGTCGATGCGCGTCACGAGGCCCTCGGGCTTGCCGTCCCGGCACACGAGCACGCCGCCGTGGCCCGCCAGGAGGAGCCTGTAGGGCTCATCCTTCGATCACCGGTATCTGTGAGACGCCCCTCTCCTCCATGAGGGAGACGGCCTTGGCCAGCAGGGTCACGGCCAGGCCGTCGGTCACCCGGTTCAGGCGCACCAGCGGGGTGCGGCAGATCGCGGACAGGATATTGTCGTGGCATCTCATGGCCCTAGCCTACATCTTTTCCGGCCGCGCCTGCATGACGGCCGTCAGGACGACCTCGACCTCACCCACTTTTCGGCGGGCTTGAATTCTGCCAAGCGACCCGGCCTCTGTCCGTCGGGGACGCGCTCGCC
Source organism: Elusimicrobiota bacterium (assembly GCA_016209035.1). Taxonomy (GTDB): domain Bacteria; phylum Elusimicrobiota; class Elusimicrobia; order UBA1565; family UBA9628; genus JACQWX01. The sequence goes on from JACQWX010000102.1 coordinate 19,653, forward strand.
TAGAGGCGGCGCTCGGCTCTCGGCCTCCTGCATGCTCAAGTCGGCCTGCGAGACGCCCCGTCG
>JACQWX010000098.1 GCA_016209035.1 Elusimicrobiota bacterium
ATACTCGCCGGTGACGTAAACGCCGCTGGCGTCCAGTGCCACGCCATAGGCCTTGTCATTGCCTCCTGCGGCCGGCCCGTTATAGGTGGTTGTCCACACCAGGAGGGCATTGGCGTCGTATTTGCGGACCATGACGTTGGGTCCCTGGACGCCGCCTGACGTCTCTCCCACGACGTAGACCCCGCTCGCGTCGGCTGCCACGGCATTCGCCATGTCCGTGCCGTTGGAAGGGCTGTTGTAGGTCGTGGTCCAAAGCAGCAAGGAGTTGGAATCGTACTTCGCCAGCCACCAATTCTCGGCCTGGCCGCCCACGTCGGTCCAGCCAGCCACGTAGAGGTAGCCGCCGTAGAGGGCCAGACCGAGAGCCTCATCTCCGGTGTTGCCGGGGTTGTTGTAGCTGGTGGTCCACAGAGACAACCCGTTATGGTCGTATTTCCGGACCAGCACGTTCATCCCGCCGACCGAGCGGCTCGAGGATCCAGCGACATAGACCGCGTTGGCGTCAGCCGCCACGCCCGAGCCCTGATCGTACAGGTTGTCAGGGCTGTTGTAGGAGGTCGTCCAGAGAAGCAGCCCTGAAGGGCTGTATTTCCGAAGGAGGAGGTCCTCGAAACCACCGGCCGAATTAAAATAACCCGTCACGTAGAGGTCGCCGGACGCAGAGAGCGCGATCCCATAGGACTCATCCGACGCGCTGCTGTTCCCGTCGAACCACTTGGTCCAAAGGGTGTTGCCCAACGAGTTGTACTTGCGCAGGATGATGCCGAAGTTGTTGGGCGTGATCTCCTGGTGCCCGGCTACGTACACGTCATTGGCCGCGTCGACCGCCACCCCGTGCCACTCATCGTAGCCGTTGGAAGCATTGTTGGTGGTCCTGAGCCAGCCGTTGGCGTAATCCGTAGGAGTGTTCGTCTGCGCCGGCGGCGTATTGGCTGCGGACTGTGCCTGGTTGGAGGAAGGAGAGATGCTCCCCGCCGGGTTGCTGGTCACGAATACGCGGAAGTAGTAGACCGGGGAAACGTCCACGTCGGCGCTGTCCCGGCCGATATCGAGGCCTCCGACGTAGATGGTGGCTCCGTTCGCCAGGTTCACCGGCCCGGTGGAGACGGTGATCTGAGCCTTGCTGATGTCCCACGCCGCGGAGGCGTAGGTCGCGTACTGGACGTGGTAGGACGAGCCCGAGTTTAGCTGCGTGGGCCAGTTCCATGTCAGCTTGACCGAGCCGATGTTGGGACCCGGCGAGGCATTCAGGTCGGAGATCCCGGCCGCGCCGCCGGTCGCGGTGGGCCACTCGACCACATCGGGGAAGCCTGCCGGATCGGCGTCGTAGGCCTCGCCCGCCTGCGAGCCCTTGGCCTCGCGCATGGTGATGCGGGAGGCGTTGTTGAGGGACTGGGCGCCCACGTTGACCGCGATGTTGGGGTCGGCGAAGTTGATGTTGGTGAAGGTCGAAGTAAAGACGCCGCCGCAGTAGAAGTTGATCGCCGTGGTCCCTGGCAGTAGGGGGCCGGCGAGGGTGAAGCTGGAGAAGCTCACGAGGTTCGCGCCGGAGCAGATCTGGACGCCGTTGGCGTTGAGGCGCTGGAAGATGCCCGACGAGATGTCTACGTTGTCGATCAGCTTGAACTCGATTGCGGAATCGGGCGAGGTGCTGGTCACGACAGGGGCCAACGGCCCCGCCATCCGCACCATGCCGGCGCCGTCCCAGGAGCCGAGCTCGAAGCCCTCGAAGACGGCGCCGTCCTTGAGGTAGAAGGTCGCCGAGGTCACGACCACGGCGTTCAGGGCCGTGAGGGTCGTCCGCTCCACCTTGAAGGTGCCGGTCGCAAGGTCCACCAGACCTTCTATCCTGTGCTTGATCGCGCCGGGGTTGGCCGGATCGTACTTGAAAAACGCGGTGGCGTCCGGAGTCAGCATCTCGAATTTCTGGAGGATGACGACCTGGCTCGAGAAGGTGACGGTCCCGGCATAGCCGCTCTTGAAGGTCATGGAACTTAAGGTTACGGCCAGGTTCCAGTCGCAGTTGTTCGTCGGACTGGTCGCGCCGAAGACCACGTAGTCGTTGGTCTGGGGAGGAAAGCCCTCCCACCAGTTGGTGCCGTCCGACGCGGCGCCGTTCATGACGCCTTTCCAGGTCTTGGTGTTGCCGGCGCCGCTGGACTGGAAGGCGTCGTAGTTGTACCTCCTGACCCAGGCGTCGTCATACTGGCCCGCGGACCTGCGCTCGTAGCCGGTCACGTACACGTTGCTGGACTTCGAGACGAAGATTCCCACTCCTTCGTCATTGCCCGCCCCGGGGCCCGCGTAGGTCGTGGTCCACTGTTCCAGGCCCGCGGCGTTGTCGTATTTCCTGACCACGATGTCGGTGTTGGTGCTCGGCCCCCGGCGGCCGGCCACGTAGACACCAAGCCCGCCGGGGTCGAGCGCGACATCGTGCCAGGTCCGCTTCCCGCCGGCCGAAGGGTCGATCACCTGCGTATAGAGCCGGGCGTCGGCCGCGCCGTACTTCTGGTACAAGGCGTCCGAGTTGCCGGAGCCGTCCACGTACTGGTCGCCCACGACGAAGACATCGCTGAACTTCACCGCGAGGCCCATGCCGCGGTCGGTCAGGTTGTAGGGCGAGTTGTAGGTCGTGGTCCACTGCATCACGCCGGCGATGCTGTATTTTCGCATCCATAGGTCCTGCCCGTTCGACGAGCCGCCGTAGGCCTCGCCGAGGACATAGACGTACGCCCCGTCGCTCTTCACCTGGTTGGCGTAGTCGCTGCCGCCGCTGTCGTAGGTATCGGACCACAAAAGGCTGCCTTCGAAGTTGTACCTCCGGACCAGGATGTTCTGCCCTCCGGTCGAACGGTTCTCCATCCCCGCGACGGTGATGCCGGCGCCGTCGACGTCGACCCCGTTCCCCCAGTCCGCCAGGTTGTCGGGGCTGTTGTAAGTGGTGGTCCACTGGAGCACGCCGGCGGTGCTGTAGTTGATCAGCAGGAGGTTGTCGGACTGGGCGAGGTCCGGCCTGGCCTCCGAGCCGACGACGTACACCTGGCCGTTGCCGACCCATATTCTCCGGGCAATGTCGTTTCCATTGCCCGGACCGTTGTAGTATTTGGTCCAGATCGTATCGCCGTTCGGGGAGTATCTGCGCACGAAGATGTCGTCGTTGCCTCCCGCTCCCCTGAAGATGCCGACCACATAGGCGCCGTTCTCGGCGTCGTCATGCATGACCGCGTAGCCGATGTCGCTGCCGTTGGCCGACCCGTTGACGGTCTGGAGCCATCCGCCGCCCGGGGTCCCGATGGTCCCGAAGTTGACGAAGGCGGCGGTCGAGAGAATGCCCGGCATGACGGGCGCCTGGCTCGCCTCGTTGGAAGACGACGAGAAAGAACCGGCGGCCGGTTTCGAGAAGACCCGGAAGTAATAGGCCGGGGTGATGTCCCCGTCAGAGCCGTCGCGGCCCGTGTCCAGGCCTCCCACGACGAAGGTCGCGCCGCCAGCGCCCATGGTGACCGGCCCGGTCGAGCGCACGACCTGGGCCTTGGAAGCGTCCCACGCCATTCCGGCCGAGAAGGTCGAATACTGCACGTAGAAGGAACTTCCCGCGGTCAATGACTCCGGCCAGGACCAGGTGAGCTTGACCGAGCCGTTGAAAGGCCCGGGAGAAGCCGCTAGGTTCGTGATGTCCGGGAAGGCGAAATAGCCGCCCGCCAACTCGGTGGCTCCGTTCTGAGTCTCCATGGTCGCGACCTGCCCCAACGAACCGGAGACGTCGTAGGTCCCGCCGGTAAGACCCACGCCGCCCGCCGACCCTGTGGTCAGGTCGTCTTCGATCTCCGTCGCGCCGTTGATCTTGCTCCCGGCGGCGAAGGTATCGAGCGCCATCCATCCGATGGCGGCGAACGCCAGAATCCAGGCCGCGATGGTCGCGGCATTCTTTTTGAGATCAAGCATTTTCATCGCCTATCCCCCGGCACTCGTTTTTCCGAAATAGGCCAAACCCGAACCATCCAAATCCACGTCATTTCAACGGCTTCGCCGGCATCTTCTTCAGTGCCCGCGACACGGGATCCACCGTGATGCCGACGTCCTCCAACGCCACGACGCCGAGGATGGGCTCGACATCCTCGGGCCCGAAGATCATCCGCACGATGGTCTCGGACCCCATGAACAAGATCCTAGCGAAGCCGTACCGATACTCCACCGTCTGCCCGTTGGCCAACTCGTAGACGTCCTTCCCCTCTGCCCGGATGCCGGCCTTCTTCAGTCTGCTCGCGGGCGCCATGCAGTCAATGGCTCCCGTGTCGACCAGGAAGGTATCCTCAAAGCCCTTCTTGGTCCGAGCGAGGTCGCGGACGGCGACGGTGACTTTGGTGACCCCCATTACCCTCATCTCCCGATGCAGAAATAGTCGAACTGGTCTCCCGCATTCGTGTTGGCGTTCCGAATGAAATTGACTTGGCCCTGGTTGGGCGTGTCCGAGTAGTAGTCGCTAAGATTGGAGTTGACGAAGCACACCGGCCACGCAGGAGCCCAACTCACCGTGAAATTCAGGGCGCAGGTCGTGCCGCTGGGCACGCTGCCGATGGTAATCCTGCCCAAGCTGTCGTTGCCGGTGATGCCGGGGCTGGACCCGCAGCCCGTGCCGCCCGACTGCGTGTTGCACAGCCAGATATCCACGCTCTTGACGCCGGTCACGAGGGATCCGGACTCCTTGAGCCTGCCTTGATAGGTCATCTTGTCGGCAACGCTCGCCGCCCAAGCAGAAGATGCCAGCCCGGCAAGCGCGACCGCCGCCATCAAACCGCTCAGTCTTCGCGTCACAATTCCCCCCGTTCCTGCCATGGATTGCTCTGCTTACTTGAGATACCCGTTCAAAGTCAGGATGCAGTCCGTGTTGTTCGTGATGGTCTGGCCAGCCTGGAGCATGCCCCCTTCGATGTTCGCCGACGTGAAAGCCCCGAGGTTGACGGTTCCAGTGCAATTCTTTTGCGTCTTTTCCAGGTTGAAATAGAAATTTACGCCCGCCGGAATCGTGTAGAACCCCCCTGACGCCGAGAGATCCTGCAGCACCACGTTGACGTCCACAGGAGCAAGGACTCCCCGAATGTTTTTGTGAGTGATGGCCGCAGATGTGCTCTTCACCACGTCGGCCGGACCCAAGATGAAGGCGCCGCCCAGATTGGTCCCGGTATGGCCGCCGGATACCGCGACATAGCAATCCCAAAGGTCCGGGGGGAAGCAGTCCTCCTGGCGGCTCACGCCTCCGATGAAGACCTTGCCGGCCGGGACCGTATACCCGGTTTGGGAGATGTTGCTCTGGTTCACAGGGGTCACGTTGAAGAGTTGGTTGACCGGCAGGAAACTCAAGACCGAGTTGGCCAGCTGGGAATAGAAGGAGTACGGCGTGCTCGTGAGCTGTTCGCGCGGAGAAAGCGCGGCCCCTGCCACGCGCACCTCGACGAACCATGTCCCGGAAGAAAGGTCGACCCCGGATGAGAGCGTGTAGGTGCTGCGGAAAAGGCCGTTCTGGACGCTCACGTTCTGCGGGCCGCTCCCGGAGTAGCAGGAGCCGGAAGTGAGCTGATTGCAGAGGAATATCTCCACGGACCGCGTGCCGGTGACCAGGGAGCCGGACTCCTTGAGCCGGCCCTGGTAGGTCATCGTGGATGGAAAGACGGTCTGGGCCTGCGCCGACGCTGCCAGACCGACCAGGACCGCCGCCACAGCCATCGCGCGCAACGCCAACCTGTTTCTCATGATCACCCTCTCCAATGCGCCTATCTTGACTCGCCTTCGAGCTTCAGCACCCTCGATTTAAGCGCCTCGTTCTCGGCCTTGAGTTCCTTGACGGCGTTAATCAACACGAATGTAAGCGGCGAGGAGTTGAAGTTGTAGATATCGGTTTCCTGCGCGTCCGAAGGCTCCAGCTTGGCCTTGTACGTCGAAATCGCATAAGGGATGGCGTCCTCGACATCCTGGGCAACGACGCTGATCCCTTCGGCGCCCTCAGGCAGGCCGGCCTTGCCGTTAAGCCTGTACCTGATGGGATTGATCTTCTTGACCACTTCCAGGCCGTCGGTGAAAAGCTCGATGTCCTTCTTGACCCTCCGGTCCGAGGCGATGGTCCAGGTGTTCGAGGTGGGCTTGGCCGCGGAATCCAGCGAAAGCTGCAATTGATAGGTCGGGTTCGTCAAGCCGATGCCGACGTTGCCCGCGTTGTTGATGATCATCCGGTCCGTGACCGTGATCGAGTTGTCCGGCACCGTCCGGAACACGATCGCTCCCGGCATGTCGTTGGCGCCGGGAGCGCCATCCACGACGAACTGGACCTGGCCGCCCTGCAGGTAGCCGGTCCCATCGTATCCGGAGGCGTTAAAGATTCCCAGGACGTCCCCGTTCTGAACCGCGGTCGGAGCGGATTTGGAGCCTCTGGATTTCTGGGCTGAAAAAACCGGACTATCCCATCCGTTCGGACCCGACCTCGTCGCCGTCATGTCCCCGCTCCCGCCGACATCGCCATGGAGATGCAGGCCCGTCACCGGACTTGTCGTCCCGATGCCGACCTTTCCTTCCTTGACCACGAAGGTCGAGACGCCGATGGAAAGCGAATCGCCCGTGATGCCCGTGGCCGATGATGCCAAAAAAGCGTAGGGGACCGTGGTCAGGGTCTCGCGCGGCGACAATGGGGTCCCGCCCACGCGCACCTCCAGGTACCATGGGGGGGTCCCAAGGTTGACGCTCGAATGCAGGGTATAGGTGCTGCGGAAAAGGCCGTTCTGGACGCTCACGCCCTGAGGCCCGCTGACGGAGAAGCAGTCGGTCCCGTCGATGCCGCCGGTCTGGAGGTTGCAGAGCCAAATCTCCACGGACCGCGGGCCGGTGACCAGGGAGCCTGACTCCTTGAGCCGGCCCTGGTAGGTCATCTGCGGAGGAACGTCCGCGGCCCATGCCGCGCCCGCCAGACCGGCCGACACCAGTCCAGCCATCATGTAGCCCATCATCTTGCGTCTCATGTCTCTCACACCTCCCTAAAGAAAGTCCTGCCTATGACTCTCGGAACTCCACAAATTCCTTGGGATAGTGCCCCATGTCCAGCTTCTCCTCGTCTGGAACAGGCCGTATTCCCCATTCCTGCATCGTCAGCGCGCCGATCAGGATCTCGATGTTCGTCCCGTTTTCATCCGGTCCTATCGCGTCAAGAACCCTCGCATGACTTCTTACGGGAAGCCCATCGATCATGCACTCGAGCCAGCAATTCTCGGTGACATGGTGCATTTTCCCGCCCAGGCTCACGGGCTCGGAATGCTCGATCTTGAAAACCGGCAAGTCCTTCGCCACATCCTCTATGACATAGGTGTTCCGCGCTCCTGTGTCGAAGAGCGTCCACCGCTTGCGTCCCCTTACGACAACGTCCTGCCTTATCCTTCCCATCACTTTCGGCCTTCGCGCGGACAGAGATTGAAGTCCCCTTTCTCCAAGGCGGCCGAAGCTTCCATCTCTCGAATATGGAGCGCCTTGTCCCAAAGGGCTCTCGACGTCTCGTGGTTCGTCACAACTCGAAGACCTCGCCGGGCCGCAGATCGGGCTTCAGGTTCCAATACCAGGACCCATCCGGCATGGTTTCCTTCCTGGACCCGAGCTTCTCCATGCTGTTCTTGACCATTCCCAGCCGTTTCCTGAAGAAATCGTCCCTGTCGAAAAGGAAAACGGCGTCTTCGGTCATGTCCAAGTAGAGCCAGCGGTTCTGGCTGGCTTGAGTCCTTGTCAGCGTCAGGCAGCTCAAGAGCGGGAGGGTTCCGTCAGGATGCCGCTCCAGCTCCAGCTTGGCCTCCACGACGGCATGGCCGGCATCAGGAAAGCCGTCGTCCGCCACGATCAGGAGGTCGATGTCGCTATCCGGTCCCGCGTCGCCCCTGGCCACCGAGCCGTAGAGTATCATGGAAATCAGCGAGTCGCCCAATCTCCCGGCGACAAGCTTCCTAAACTGCTCCAGAAGGGGCCCATGCCCCGCAATTGATCCCCCCATCATGTAATTCGCCGTTCCACGCAGTCAGCGGCCGGCAGGGGCCCGGCTGCGACCAACTTTTTCCGGCGCGAGTCAATCACGGCCGGGAAGCCTTCCAGGGTCCTGGACCCGAGAATCCTCAGATCACCCGGTTTTCCGAAAACGACCTCGTCGACAGTCTCAAAGTCGGAAACACGCACGATGGCGTAGCCTGCGTCCCGAGAAATCTGACGGCCGTCTGCCGTCACGAAAGCGATGTCTTTCTTCCGCGGAGTTACGCCGATCTTCCTCAGGCATTCCTCAGGCACCCAGGTATACTCGGAACCGGTATCCACCAGCATGCGACCCACGGATACGGTTCTCTTGGGCGACCGGACATTCGCTACCTCGCAGACGGTATGAAACGTTCCCATGCTAGAGCCCCAACTCCCGCTTCAGCGAATCGGGCAACGCCGAAATCAGGCCGCCGCGCGTTTCCACGAGGCGCAGGATGTCCGCGAAGTCCTTGTGCCGCTTGCTCGCGCGCCGGGACGGATCCATGGCGGCCCATGTCTTGCCCTGAAGAACGTCCTCGATGGCCGCGACGCGCATGTCATAGCCCAGGAGCTTCCTGGCGCGGCTGCGGCTGATGAAAGGTTGATAGCGCGGGTCGGTCTGGATCTGGATGCGCAGGTCGGAGGAAGGCGTGGAGACGTTCATGCTGTTGGGATGCTCCGTGACGGCGAACCTGCGCCTGAGAGCCCGCAAGAGCCGCTCCAACCCGTCGGCGACGATGACGACGTCAAGGTCGAGGCTCACCACCGGCTCGGCATAGGCGTTCACGGCGAGCCCCCCGATGGCGCAGTAGGCGACGCCCTCTTTCTCCAAAAGGGACAGGAACTCCTGGAGAAAATCGCCCTTGCCGTTGGAGACCCGGTTCAGGAACTCCCGAGAAGTCATCCCCGTGGCCTCAATACTCATAGCTGAACCCCATCATGTAGTTCGCCGTCCGGTAACTATAAAGGTATGTTTTTTCATGCGCCTGATTGGACGTGGCCCACAGGAGATTGGCCTTGGTGACCAGGCTGAAGCTCTTGGCGATGGGATAGGAATGGCCCAGGCCGATGGTGTAGCGGTCCTGCCACTGGTTGCTCCCCTGATACTGGCCGGCCGCGTTCTGCGCCAGGCGGCCGACATAGAGCTGATGACTATAAAGGAACGACAGATTGACGCTCGCGGGGCGCTTCTTGTCCCCCCACGCCAGGTTGAAGCTGGGGCCGCCTCCCAGGGTGTAGTAGCTGTAGGCGTCGTTGATGAACAAGGTCTTGGCGGCGTCGTAGGAGTTCTGGTTCGAGCCGTTGTAGGCGGCGTTGAAGGAGAAGGCCGAGCCGAGGCGGAACTCCCGGGAGCCCAGCCTGAAGGACCGCGGGTAGCCCACCGCCACGGAGAGGTTCTGCTGGAAATCCTGCCTCCCGTAGGGCTTATTGGCGTTGTACTGGCCGAGGCGGTTGACGATGCGCTGGTCGTTGTAGCGCTGCCAGAGCGAGGCGTAGGTCGCGTGCACCGAGACCACCGGGTCCTGGTAGGGGAACGGACGGCTCCCGGCCAGGGTGAGCTGGAAGTTCCAGGTGTCGAGGACGTCCCTGCTCGTGAGCTCGCGGTTCAAGGGGTTGCCCGCCGGGTCCACCTGGTTCGTGGACTCCAGCGAGGAGTAGTTCGGGAAGCCCACCTTGTAGACGTCGAATCCGACGCGGTAGGAGAAGGGGTCGTTGTAGAGGTTCTCGGCCTCGAAGCCGATGGAGAGCTTGTCGTAGTCGAAGAGGCCGTGCCCCCAGGTCTCGTCCAGGGTCTCCTTGGTGAAATTGCGCCGGTAGCTGACGGGGGCCTTGAGCTTCCAGTTCGTATCGGCCACGCTGTAGATGGGGGCGATGGAGATGCGATGGTCCATCTGCTGCTGCCACAGGGTCCCCGCTCCGACGCCGTCGCCCACGCCCTTGGTGCCCTGGTAGTTGAACCAGTAGTGCCCGACGAGCGACCAGCGGTCGTCGAAATTGATCACGGGAGCGACGTTGAGCGAGCCGTTGGCGCTCACGTTGGCGTTCGTCCCCTTCAGGAAGTACTGGCCGCCCAGGAGCGAGGCCTTGTAGACCGGGATATACTCCGCAGCCGTCGCGTACCCCGAGGGGGCCGCCCAGAGCGCGACGGCGAGGAAAAGGGCTGGCGTTGCGTTCATGGCTTTTTTCATCAAGTATTCCTTCATGGTCTTACGGTATCAGTCCCGATTGGATGAATATCTTCGGCTCAACGGCCAGGTCGATCTTCCTGCCCTCGAACTCGGAGGCCGTCACGATCATCTGGAAGTTCCAGTTCAGCAGGATCTGCTTGTACTGGGCCCCGCTCGTGATGCCCGAGAAGTCCGACCAATTCGCCACCTTGCCCTCGTCCGAGATGACGTAGCTGTCGTATTTCTCCCAGGTCTTGCCGTCGTTGGAGTCGGCGTAGATGACGTCGTGCATCGTCCCGTTCTCGAGGTAGGTGCAGTTCGGCGGGCCGCACGCCGGCATGCGCCTCACCGTGGTGATGGCGGCCCCGGTCAAGGCCGTCGCCTGCCCGCCGCCTATGACGTCGTTCTTGGTGTAGGGGCCGTCGACGGTCATCCCGGCCGGTTTCCACCAGTTCGCCGGCAGCAGGACCGCGGCCGCGGGGGTCCAGCCTCCGTGCGTGACCCCGTTGAAAGTCAAGGAGTTGGTGTTGAAGAGCGTCTTATAGAAAGGCTGGTTGCCCGCGCCCCCGACGTTCGGGACGCTCAAGTAGGTGTACTTGTCCGTGGCAGGGTCGAAGGCCGCCAGGACGTCGTCGAAGTCGGCCGCGTCGACAGCGCCGCTGCCGTCGAGGTCCCCTTGGGCCGCGTTCTCGTTGTTGTTATTGACGTCCTGCAGGTGGCCGCCCGTGGCCACCTCCCTCATGTTGTCCTGCGTGTTCGAGCGGGCCGTGTCGTAGCTGGTGAGATAGTATTCGCAGGCCGTGTTGATGCACCCGGGCAGCTGCCGGAGCGCCACGGAGATGTCGTCCGGAAGGGTCTTGTTGAAGACGCCCTTATAGTAGAAGTAGTCGAATCGGTCCACCCGGGAGTTCAAGACCACCAGCTTGAACTCCTCGGGCCTGGAGCGCACGATGTACTCCTCGATGCGCACGCGGTGGCCGTTCACGTCGATGATGGCCTTGCCCTGTTGGTAGATGGCGGCCTTCTGCTCGATGGCGGCGGCGGCCTGGACGTCCTCCTTCGACATGTCCAAGCCCACCTCGCGCTTGGCCGCCTCTTTCCGGGCGTCGGCGCCCGGGGGGGCCGCGCCCTGGCCCTCGACCGCGCCCAGGCCCTTGGTCGTCACGTCGAGCTGCTGGTTGTCCTTCAGGAGGACCTCGTTGCCCCGGTTGTCCGCCACGGCCAGCAGGCCCTCGAACATCTCGACGCGGGTATTGCCCGCGGCGTTGACCTCCACCGCGAACTCGGTGCCGCGCACCGAGCAGACCGCCGTGGGGGTGCGAACCGTGAATTTCTGCCCCATCCGCTTGGCGACCCAGGCGCGGAGTCTGCCGATGGAGAACTGCACGGTCGTCTCTTGGGGCCGGGCGGCCTGGAGGGTGAAGGAGGCGTTGGAGCCGATCTCGACGCGGGAGCCGTCGCCGAAATCTACCGTGGCCTTGGCCCCGGCGTCGGCGCGCACGCGGTCCCCGGGCGAGAGGATGTGGCCCGCGGACACCTGCGCCCAGACGGTGGCGCCCGCCTTCAGGAAAAATATCTTCCCGCTCGCCTTCGACAAGCTCACCGCCGCGGCCGCGGGCGACGAGAACAGGATGGCAATTAATGACACGATAGTTATCAAGCGCATGGTTTTCCCAAATAAAGGACGACTATGGTCGAGATTCTCGGCGCTCACAAAACCCAGACTTTTTATGGTGAATCTGGAATTCTTCTTAATAGTAAGTCTATCAAGGTACCTGGGGGTAGTCAATAGTGATTTTGGTCACATACCTGGGTCACTACTTGGGAACCGGGACTTCGACCTTCTTGCGGCCGGGCCTGCCGGTGCGGGCCAGCTCGATGGGCGGGACGGAGTCGAGGGGCCGCTCGGTGCGCGACACGGCGAGCGACTCGAGAGGCGGGGTCTGAGGCGTGGCCGGCGCCGACGACGCGGGCCGGACCGGCATGGGAGGCGCGCGCTGGATGAGCTTCTTGGCGGCCAAAAAAAGCGCCGCGGCCCCGAGCAGGGCCGCGCAGCCTATCACGACGGTGTCGAGGAGCTGGGGCCGGTCGCGCCGATGCCTGTGCATCTATTCCAGATAGTCCCTCAGGCACTTGCTGCGCGAGGGGTGACGGAGTTTGCGGATGGCCTTGGCCTCGATCTGCCGGACGCGCTCGCGCGTGACGCGGAAGATGCGGCCCACCTCCTCGAGGGTCCGGGGGTACCCGGAGTCGATGCCGAAGCGCAGCTTGATGATCTTGGCCTCCCGGTCGCTCAAGGTCGAGAGGACCTTCTCCACCTCGGAGCGCCGCAGGTACGAGGTCGCGGTGTGGGTCGGGGCCAGGGAGGACTTGTCCTCGATGAAGTCCTCGAGGTAGGAGTCCTCGTCCTCGCCGATGGGGGTCGCCAGCGACACGGGCTCCTGCATGATCTTCAGGACGTTCTTCACCTTGTCCATGGAGATGTGCAGGCAGCGGGTGTACTCCTCGAGGCTGGGGTCGCGGCCGAACTCCTGGCGGTACCGGCGGGCCACCTTGTTGAGCTTGGAGATGAGCTCCTTCATGTGCACCGGGATGCGGATGGTGCGGGCCTGGTCCGCGATGGCGCGGTTGATGGACTGGCGGATCCACCAGGTCGCGTAGGTCGAGAACTTGAAGCCCCTCTTGTACTCGAACTTCTCCACGGCCTTCATGAGGCCCAGCCCCCCCTCCTGGATGAGGTCCGAGAGCTCGAGGTTGGAATTGACGTGCTTCTTGGCGATGGAGACCACCAGGCGCAGGTTGGCCTTGATGAGCTTGAGCTTGTCCGCGAGGATGGTGTTCTCGAGGGTGACGATCTTGTCGTCGAGCTCTAGGAACTTCTCCACCGGGATGGGCAGGGTGTGCTCCATGCGCTCGAGGCGCTCCTTGAGGACCTCCATGTTCTCGAGCGCCGCCTCCACCGCCGACGGGGTGTAGCCGGTCTTGACCTTGAAGGCCTCCAGGCGCATGCGGCCGCGCTTGACCTGCGTGTAGTAGTGCCGCAGCTCCTCGTAGCCGGCCCCGTAGCGGCGGGCGTAGCGCTCGAGCTCGTCCTGGTGGCCGCGGATCTTGCCCGCGAGGTTCTTGATCTTGTTGGTGAGCCGCTTGATCTTGTCCTGGTTGAGGTTGAGGCTCACGATCCTGGCGATGACGGCCTTGTTGAGCGCCTCGACCGACTTGGTGAGCTTGAGGCGCGGCATGGGCCGAAGGCCGGGGCCCTTGAGCTTCTTGCGCATCGCGTCCATCCTGCCCTCGGACGCGGCGATGAAGTCCGACACCGCCTTCATGCGCCGGCGCATGCCGGAGAGCTCCGAGGCGGTCTTGCGGCCGCGGGGCATGAGCTCCTTGGGCGTCATCTCCTGCTGGGCGATCAGCGTCTCCCAGCTGCGGATCTCGCGCCGGGTGATCGGGGACTCGAGCACCAGGAGCCTGAGCTCCTTCTCGCGCTCGCGGACGTTCCGGGCCAGGGTCACCTCCTCCTCGCGGTTCAAGAGCGGCACGCGGCCCATCTCGGAGAGGTACATCCGGATGGAGTTGGAGATGTCGGCCGAGGCCGTCCACTCCTCGGCGAATCGGTCCCGCTCGGCGACCTGCACGGGCTTGGCGGCCTTGCGGTCCACCACCTCGATGCCCAGGTCCTCGAGGGTGTTCATCAGGATGTCCACGTCCTCGGACTTCATGTTGGACATGGACAAGGACCTGCTGATCTGGTCGAGCGTGAGGTACCCGTGCTCCTTCCCGAGGTCGATGAGGTTCTTCAGAGCCTGACTTGCCGATAGTGCCATTCCCCTCTCCTGGTCGTCTGCGCCTACTTCCTCGTGCCCTTGAGCTCCGACAAAAGCTTGCGGTATTCGTCGGCGATCGCGCCGTCCACGGGCGCATCGCCTTTCATCAGGGGTTCGATCTCCTTGAGCCGCCTCTCGCGCCGCTGCCGCCACAGCACGGCGGCAAGCTCGACATCCGGATCGTCGGACGGGTCCTCTCCCACGAGGAGCGCCGAGGCGAGGACCTTGTCCTCCGGAGCCAACGCTCCGACGAGCCGGGCCGGCCACGACGCGTCCGACGCGTCGGCCGAGCAGAGGGCCCGCCAGATCCTCGCCGACACCGGGGACGACCAATCGCTCTGCGTGACCTTGGATGCCAGGGACGGCCGGCGCATGACAAGCGCCAGAATCTGGCGATCGGAGTGGGGCAGGCCCTTCAAGTCGGACCGCGGCGCCTGGGGTCCGGCCACGCGCTCCGACGACCGGCCGCGGTCCACGGTCCGCGGTCCGCCCTTGTGAAGCTGGCGCAGAAGGGATTCCTCGTCGGTCCTCAACCGATGGGAAAGACGGCGGACCCACTCCGCCTTGAGCACCTCGTCGGGGCACCGGGAGATCGTGCCCAGGATGTCGCGGGCCACGGCGGCCTTTTCCGCGGGAGCCAACTCCGCGGGGCGCCCCTTAAGAGCCAGCGTGGTGCGGAAATCCACGAGGTCGCAGGCGTCATCGAGGCACTTCTTGAACGGCTCGACGCCGGAGCGGCGCAGCAGCTCGTCGGGGTCCTTGCCCTCGGGGACCGTGGCGATGCGGACGTCGAGGCCGGCGTGGAGGAGCGTCTCCGCGCCGCGCGCCGCCGCGGCCAGGCCCGCGTTGTCCGAGTCGAAGACCACGATGACCCTCGCCGCGTAGCGGCTCAAGAGCGCCGCGTGCTCGACGGCAAGCGCGGTCCCCAAGGAAGCGAGGGCCTCGGTCATCCCGAACTGGTGGGACGCGATAACGTCCATGTACCCCTCGACCAGGATGGCCCTGCGCGATTTTCGGACCGCGGGAAGGGCCTGGAAGAGTCCGAAAAGCGTCCGGCTCTTGGAGAAGAGGGGGGTTTCGGGGGAGTTCATGTATTTCGGAACCGGGTACTTCGGGTCCGGGTCCTCCAGTGCCCGGCCGCCGAACGCCGTGACTTCGCCCTTCGCGTCGCAGATGGGGAACAGCACCCGTCCGCAGAAGAAATCCCGCGGTCCCCTGCCTTCGGGGACCTTGGCCAGCCCGGCCTTGACGAGGAGGCCCTCCGCGAAGCCCTTGCGCCGCGCTTCCGCCAGGAAAGCGTCGCCGCTGCGGGGGGCGCAGCCCAGAGCGAAAGCCTCGATGCTCTCCGCCGAGACCCCGCGCCGCGCGAGGTACGCCCGCGCGGGCTGCGCCTCCGGAGAACGCAGGAGGAAAGCGTGGTAGAAATCGCGCGCAACGGCCAGGGCTTCGCGGATCCTGAGCCGCTCCCGGTCGGCGGGCGCGAGCGTCTCCGGACCCCTGGCGATCTTGACGCCCGTCCGCTCGGCGAGCCGCTCCACGGCCTCCGGGAAGGTCAGCCCCTCGATCTTCATCAGGAATTTGAAAGCGCTCCCGTGTTCCCCGCAGCCGAAGCAATGAAAGAACTGCTTCTCGGAGCTCACGGTGAAGGAGGGGCTCTTCTCCTGGTGGAAGGGGCACCGCGCCGTCCAATCGCGGCCGGCCTTCTTCAAGCCGTGGACGTGCTCGCGGACCAGTTCCACTAGGTCCACGCGCGAAAGGATGGAGTCCAGAGTCTCAGGCGAGAATTTGGTCAATGACATGGGGCCCCCCGCCCTGCGCCGGGGACCGAACCTCGTCAGTATCCCTTGCCGGTCAGACCGGGCGGCGGCGCCTCATCCGGCGCACCTTCCTGCGGGCCTCGGCGGCCTTGAGCTTCCGCTTGATGCTCGGGGACATGTAGTGCTCCCTGCGCTTGATCTCCCGCAGGATGCCGGTCCGCTCGCATTCACGCTTGAAGCGCCTCAGGGCGTCCTCTACGTTCTCCCCGTCGCGAAGTTTGACAAACACCATGGACTGTTCAACCACCTCGATTATCGCCGAAGAATTCGTCGCTGCGCAGTCTCATGATGCGGCTAGAATTCTTCGGCGTAAATTCTCCGACACAAATCGCAAGAATCCCCAAGGCAAGGAATCCTTCTTCTTCGAGCCTCACCCATCCAGTCGGATTCCTTGCCTATCCGGGAGGCCAGGTCATGGCGCGCCCGCCCAGCAGATGGTAGTGCAGATGATCCACCGATTGGCCCGCGCCGCGGCCGTTGTTCGTCACCACCCTGAAGCCCTTGGTCAGGGAATGCTCCAGGGCGATCCGGCAGGCGACCCGCTGGAGGTGACCCAGGAGCTCCGCGTCCTCGTCGGAAGCCTCCGCCAAAGACGAGATGTGCTTCTTGGGCACGATGAGGACGTGGGTCGGGGCCTGCGGATTGACGTCCTTGAAAGCCGCGGCCCGGTCGTCCTCGTAGACGAACTGGGCCGGGGTCTGCCGCGCCACGATCCTACAGAAGAGGCAATCGCTCATGCAAAAACAGATTTTATCGCATTTTTCAGCCTTTCGCAACTAGATGGGGGCTTGCCCCCCAAGCAGGACCCCGCGGGCTACCGGCCCGTCCGCCGAGGCGACCAGGGCCCGGTGGATGCCGGGACCCGGGGCGCGGTCGAGCAGTATCTCGAGGAAGTCCTCCGCCAAGGCCGAAAACCCCCGGCCCGCCAACGACCTTCCGCCCTCGTCCCATTCCTGTCTATCCAAGGAAGGGACAGCCCCGGCCCTGCGGGCCGGGACGACCGCGACCACCCGGCGCTCGGCCCCGACCGCGGACCGGGCGAAGGCCGTCCTCAGTTCGCCGTCGAGATCGCGCAGCAGCTTCGTCCTGCGCAGGATGGTCTCCGGCCGCACCTGGCCGGGGAAGGAGGCTGCGGCCGTGCCGGGCCTGCGCGAATAGTGGAAGACATGGAGGCCGCGGAACGTCGCCCCGCGCACGAAGGAGAGGCTCTCCCTGAACTCGGCTTCGGTCTCGCCCGGGAAGCCGGCCATGACGTCCGTGAAGACGCCGGCCCGCGGCAGGCGGCGCCTGAGAGCATCGAGGCGCGCGGCGAAGGATGCCGCGGCGTAGGGACGGTTCATGCGCCGCAGTACCGCATCCGAGCCGGATTGCAGGGGCAGATGGAAGGACGGGGCTACGCGTCCCGCGGAGCCTGCCACGACTTCGAAGAGCCGGTCGGTGGCCTCGCCGATCTCCAGCGACGAAAG
This sequence comes from Elusimicrobiota bacterium, assembly GCA_016209035.1. Taxonomy (GTDB): domain Bacteria; phylum Elusimicrobiota; class Elusimicrobia; order UBA1565; family UBA9628; genus JACQWX01. The sequence goes on from JACQWX010000098.1 coordinate 17,310, forward strand.
CCGCAGGCGGAACTCGCCCCGCAAGGTCATGAGACGCTCCAGGGAGCCCGCCAGGTCGATCGGACGGCCCTTGCCGTCCGCTCCTTCGTAGCGCCCCAGCCGGATGCCGCAGAGCACAATCTCCGCATGGCCGGCCCTGACGAGGCCCTCCACCTCCGCGGCGAGCTCCGCCAAGGGCTTGGAGGCGAGCCTGCGGCGCACCCCGGGCACGACGCAGTAGGAGCAGGCCCCGTCGCAGCCGTCCTGGACCTTGACCAGGGCCCGCGAGCGGCCGTGCAGTCCGGTCACCTGGCCGGGCGCGGCCGTTCTCCCTTCGCCCGGTGCCAGCGCGCTGAAGGAAGGCGCGCAGGCGCCGGCAGCGCCCCCCCCCAGTCCGAGCATGCCGGCGAGTCCCGGCTTGCCCTCGTTGCCGACGATGAGCGCGTGCGGGGCGGCCTCGGCCAACGCCGCGCGGTCGCGGTCCGCCAGGCAGCCGGTCACGACGAGCCGGGCCGAGGGGTTCCTGCGCGCGATGCGGCGCACGAGCCGCAGGGCGTCCTTGTCAGCCTCGGCCGTGACCGTGCAGGTGTTGACGACGCAGAGATCCGCGGACTCCCAATCCGGGGCCAGAACGACGGAAGGGTCCGCGAGCAGAGCCTCGCGGAGCGCTTGAGTCTCGTATTGGTTTACCCGGCAGCCGAAGCTCTTGGAATAGAGGCGCACGCGGGCCTCCCGAGCCGTCAAGTTCCACCCTCCGGCTTCGGAGATTCGCCGAAGAGGTCCAAGTCGATCAAGTCCTTCTTCCGGCCCGCCGCGCGCTTGTTCTTGATGAAGACGCCCCTGCCGAGGTAGTACACGGCATGGTCGCCGAACGGCCCCTCCCGGCGGCTGGCCCAGATTTCCTTCTCCGAGACGCCGTCCAGTTCCGTGAGGAGGTCGATGCGCACGGGAGGATAGCCCAGCTGGATGATCTTCCCGGAGAGGATGTCGTCTTGGGTCAGCTTGAGCGATGTGAAGCCGAAGTCCTCGATGGCCCGGAGCAGGGCCTGGGCATTGGAAGGGGTCGGCTTGATCCAGATGTCGATGTCGCCGGTGGCTCTTGGAAATCCCAGGTGAGCCAGGGCGAACGCTCCCACGATCACGTAGTCGACGTGACGGCGGTTGAGGGAGTCGATGAAGTCGGAGAAGTCGGGGTTGACGTTCATGCCCGCCGGTCCCTCAGCTGGATCGAGCGCGTCAAACGAGGAAGGTTCTTTTGGCCCGTGGTCAGATAACACTGCCTCCTCAAGAACTCCACCGCGTTGATCCGTACCTCAGACGGCTGATCCAGCCAGAATCGCAGCGTGGCGCGGTCGTCGTCCTCTTCCACCATCCGCACCGGCATCCGCGCACGCTCGAACCCTGCTTGGGAGCGGTCACGCACGACAGAGGCCCCGCCTGGATCCGCCGCGGGAGGCGGCTCCTCCCAGATCTCGGAGGAAGGCAGTCCCATAAGCCTACCCTCCTCGGATCGGATGAGGGCCCGAAGCGTCTTGTCATCCGGACGCCGCTTCTCCAAGGCCTTGGTCCCCATGACGCGCGCGACCCTTCGGCGCGCGACATCCTCGATCCGCTCGGCGATCGCCGCCTGGGGCGATTTCAGGAACTTCGGCAGCACGACAGCCTCGCAGAACATGGCCCGCAATATCTTCCTGATCGTGCTCAACTGGACGTCCACCTTCCCGGTCTCGATCTTCGCCAAGTGGGACTGCGGCATGCACGCGCGCTTGGCAAGCTGCGCCTGGGTCATCCTGAGCGCGTTGCGGATGGTCCGTATGACGACATGAGGCGCCAAGGTCCCCGTCTCCTCGGGAGCCTTGCCGGCGTAGGAGACCAAGAGGTCCAGAATTCTGCGGCTGGATATGGGGAATCGTTCCTTTCTCATGGAGACAGTCCGCCTCTGCTCTCGGGACCTTCTAATTCTAACATATTTAAGCATATTGATCAAGTGATTGCAATCTGTTTAGACATATTTCCAGATCGCACGTCCAGGTGCCTTCTCGGGACATTGAACGAATGCCGGCGGAGGATCGTCGCTGGCGGAGCCCAGCCGGCTACAGACAGCCGAACTCGTAGAGGATGAGGCTCGAGGCGGCGATGGCGGCGGTCTCGCCGCGCAAAGTCGAGCGGCCCAGCCCGAAGACCACGGCCCCCAGGCTCTCGGCGAGTTCGATCTCCTCCTCGCTGAAGCCCCCTTCCGGGCCCACGAAGAGGTCCACAGCGATGCCTTGGCGTTCCTCTCCCTTCTCGGCCTCCAGGAGCGCTTCCCTCACGCTGCGCCGCGCGGTCGCCCCGGCCATCCCCTCCCATGCCAACAGGGTCAAGCGCCGATCCCCCCCCTGGGGATGCTCGGCGCAGCTGGACTTGATGGCGTCCCGGAACTCGACAGGCTCGGCCACGGCCGGCAGGTCGGCGCGGCCGCACTGCTTGGCCGCGGCCAGCACGATCTTGCCCCAGCGGTCACCTTTCGACCGCACGCGCTCCTCCTCGCGGAGCAGCACCACGGTCCTGGGCGTCGTGACCGGCACGAAGCTCGACACCCCGATCTCCGTGCCCTTCTGCAGGAGCCATTCCCAGTGGCTGGCTTTGAGCAGCCCCTGGTAGAGGTTGAGCCTTGCCGCGGACTCCGCGGTCTCGCGGGTCGTGGAGGCGATGGCGCCGGAGACGCTGCCGTCCGGGTGGATCTTCCCGATCACGGCCTCGAAGCGGGTGCCCTTGCCGTCGAAGAGGGCCAAGGGGTCCCCCTCCCGGTAGCGCAGGACCTTGGAGACATGGAACGCCTCGGGCCCTTTCAGATGGAACTTCCCGTCCTTGACGGCGTCGGGAGGAAGGAAGAATTGTGGCATTTAGTCGTTACCCCCGAAGATCTTCTTGAAAAGCCCCCCATCGTCGCCCTTGCGGCTCCCCGATGACGGCGACGTCCCGTCTTGCGGGACAGTCCCTTCCTGTGAGTGATGGGAATGGGACGCGCCGTCATCGCAAAGAGCCTTGGCGAGCTCTTCGAGAAGCTCGCGCTGGCGGGCCGTGAGGTGCTGCGGCACATGGACCTTCACCTTGACCATGAGGTCGCCCTTGCCGCGGCCCTGCAGCCGGGGCATGCCTTTCTCCCGGACGCGGAAGGTCGCTCCGTGCTGGACGCCCGCGGGGATCTTGATCCTCGTGCGCTCCCCGTCGATGGCCACGAGCTCGAGCGTGGTGCCCAATGCGGCCTCGCAGATATCGAGGTTCGTCTCCGTGACGAGGTCGTCCTCGACGCGTTCGAACCGCGGGTCGGGCTTCACGCGGATCACGACGAAGAGGTCGCCGGGCTCCACCCCCGGGCCGCCCGAATCCCCCCCGCCCGGCACCCGCAGGGTGGCGCCGTCATAGATGCCCGGCGGGATGCGGATCTTCTTCTCCTCGCGGCTGCGCCGGCGACCGCTGCCCCTGCATTCGCGGCAGGGGTCTTCGACGACTTGGCCCTCTCCCCCGCATGAGCCGCAGGTCTGGCTCATGGAGAAGAAACCCTGGACGAACTGGACCCTGCCGGTCCCTCGGCACTGAGGGCACCGCTTGGGACCCGACCCTGGCCTGGCGCCGGAGCCGCCGCAGGTCCCGCACGGCACCACGCGGTCGAGTGGCACCGGGACCTCCACGCCTTGGAAAGCGTCCTCCAGGGAAACTACGGCCTCCGCCTTGATGTCGGCCCCGCGCCGCGAACGCCGGCCGCCGCGGGCGCCTGCGCCGCCGAAGAAATTCTCGAAGATGTCCCCGAAGAGGTCGCCCATGTCCGCCCCTCCGGGCCCGCCGAAGCCGGGATGGGCCCCGGGGCCGCCCTGGAGGCCCGCCTCGCCGAACTGGTCGTAGAGCTGCCTCTTCTTGGGGTCGGAGAGGGCCTCGTAGGCGGCGTTGATCTTGCGGAACTTCTCCTCCGCGGCCTTGTTGCCCGGGTTGCGGTCCGGGTGGTGCTTCATGGCCAGCTTCCGGTAGGCCGATTTGAGCTCGGCCTCCGTCGCGTTCCTCGGCACGCCCAAGACGTTGTAGAAGTCTTCCATGCTCAGCCAGGGGAAGATCCGCTTCCCCTGGCTCTCCTATCGCGTTGCCGTTGCCGTGGGCCCTGAAGGACGGTCAGTGTTCATTTCTCCGGCCCCTCGTCCACGACCTCCGCGTCCATCACGTCGCCTTCGCCCTTATTGCCCTTCCCGCCCGTCTCCTTGCCCGGCGCGCCCGGGGAGGCCTGCGCCTTGGACGCCGCCTCCTTGTAGATCTCCTGCGCCAGCTTGTGGGAGGCCTTGAGGAGCTCCTCCTTCGATTTCTTCATGCGCTCGGCATCGTCGCTCTTGATCGCCTCCTTGAGGTCCGCGATGCCCCGGTCGATGGCTGTCCGCTCCTCCTGCGGGACCTTGTCCCCGTGCTCCTTGAGGGCCTTCTCGCAGGCGTAGAGGACGGAGTCGGCCTCGTTCTTGGCCGCGATGCGCTCGTGAGCCTTCTTGTCCTCATCGGCGAACTTCTCGGCCTCCTTGACGAACTTCTCCACCTCCTCCTTGTTGAGCTTGTTCGGGGCCGTGATGGTGATGTGCTGGGCCTTCTTGGTCCCGAGGTCCTCGGCGCGCACGTTGAGGATGCCGTTGGCGTCGATGGAGAAGGACACCTTGATCTGCGGCACGCCGCGCGGCGCCGGAGGGATGCCGTCGAGGTCGAAGTTCCCGAGCCCCACGTTGTCCTTGGCCATGGGCCGCTCGCCCTGCAGGACGTGCACCGTCACCGCGGGCTGGTTGTCCGAGGCCGTGGAGAACACCTGCGACTTCTCGACCGGGACGGTCGTGTTGCGCTCGATGAGCGGGGTCATGACGCCGCCGAGGGTCTCGATGCCCAGGGTCAGGGGCGTGACGTCGAGCAGGAGCACGTCCTTGATCTCGCCGGTCAAGACCGCGGCCTGGATGGCGGCTCCGGTGGCCACGCATTCCATCGGGTCGATGCCGCGCTCGACCTTCTTGCCCACGTAGCCCTCCACGAACTTCTGCACGAGGGGCATGCGAGTCGGGCCGCCGACGAGGATGATCTTGGTGATGTCCGAGGCCTTGAGCTTGGCGTCGTTCAAAGCCTGGTCGACGGAGGCCTTGCAGCGGTTCACGATGGGCTCGACGAGGGACTCGAGCTTGGCCCGGGTGAACTTCAGCGAGAGATGCTTGGGCACGTTGTCGATGGCCGTGAGATACGGCAGGTTGATGTCCGTCTCCATGGTGGTGGAGAGCTCGATCTTGGCCTTCTCCGCCGCCTCCCGCAGCCGCTGGTAGGCCGGAGGGTCCTGCCGCACGTCCACCCCGGTCTCCTTCTTGAACTCGGAGGCGATGAAGTCGATGACCGCCTTGTCCATGTCCGTGCCGCCGAGCTGGGTGTCGCCGGAGGTCGAGATCACCTCGAAGACGCCGCCGCCGAAGTCCATGATGGTGACGTCGAGGGTGCCTCCGCCGAGGTCGAACACCATGATCTTGGCGTCCTTGCCCTTCTTGTCCAGGCCGTAGGCCAGGCACGCGGCCGTGGGCTCGTTGACGATGCGGATGACCTCCAAGCCCGCGATGGCGCCCGCGTCCTTCGTGGCCTGCCGCTGGTTGTCGTCGAAATAGGCGGGGACCGTGATGACGGCCTTCTCCACCTTGTCGCCCAGGAAGGCCTCGGAGTCGCGCTTCACCTTCTGGAGCAGGAACGCGGAGAGCTGCTGCGGCGTGTACTCCTTGCCCTCATAGGCATATTTGTGGCTCGAGCCCATCTTGCGCTTGAAGGCCATGAAGGTGCCCTCGGGGTTGGCCACGGCCTGGCGCCGGCCGGGCTCGCCCACGATGAGCTGGCCGTCCTTGGCGAAAGCCACATAGGACGGGAAGGCCTTGCCGCCCAGCGAGATGCCCTCGGCGGACGGGATGATGGTGGCCTTGCCGCCCTCCATGACGGCGGCGGCCGTGTTGGAAGTCCCCAAGTCGATTCCGATGATCTTGCTCATTTCGCTACCTCCTAAAACTTAGATGCTGCCTGGGCATCGGGAGATGCAAACTCCCACGCCCCCCTGACTGCGCGCCTCCCCCCTGGGGGGAGGCTTGCGACTCCCCCTCACTGCGCGCCTCCCCCGCGGGGGGAGGCTGGCGACTCGGGAGGCTCGCGACTCGGCCTGCGGCCCGCGATGCGGACCTTGGCGGGCCGCAGAGCCCTGCCGTTCAAGGTGAAGCCGGCCTGGACGACGTCCACCACGATACCTTCCTCGACCCCGTCATCCTCGACGGAGCCGAGCACCTCGTGGAGCATGGCGTCGTAGGGCTTGCCCTCCGGCTCCATGGGGGCGACGCCCTCCTCCTTGAAGATCTTCTCGAACTCCTTGAAGATGCCCTCCATGCCCTTGGCGAGCGGGGTGTCCGTATGCGAGGACTGGACCTCCTCGTGCGCCTTAAGGAGCATGTCGTAGATGGGCAGGAGCCGCAGCAGGACCTCGGCCCGGCCCCATTTGATGCACTCGGGCTTCTCCCGGTCCACGCGCTTGCGGTAGTTCTCGAACTCCGCCTTGAGCCTGAGGAGCTGGTCGTAGTAATCGGCGGCAGGGGACGCGTCCTGGCCCGCCTGGGCCTCGGCCTGCGGCCCAGGGCGCTCCGGCGCGGGATCGGGAATCTCTGCGCGCGCCATCTACTCCGAACCCTCCCCGCTCCAGGACCGGATCTCCCGGGTCACCAGGGAGCTCACATAGTCCACCAGCCCGAGCATGCGGGAATACTCCATGCGCTTCGACCCGAGGATGCCCAACACCCCGACCGGGTGCCCCTTGTGCCGGTAGACGCGGCTCACCAGGCTCATCCCGGAGAGCTCGGGGATGCCGCTCTCCGCGCCGATGCGCACCCCCGGAAGGTGGCCGCCGGCCTTGGCGCCATCCTCCTCGGCCTTGAGCTCCTCCTCCAGGAGCCCGGCCAAGGCCCTCTTCTCGCTGAGCAGGCGCATCAACGACTGCACCTCCCGGAAGTCCGCGAACTCCTCGGCCGACACCAGGATGTTGTCCGCCCCCCCGACGTAGAGCGCGTCGGGCACCACGACGGCCGCCATCTCGTCGAGGAGGTCCCGGGCGAGGTCCGAGACCTCCTGGAACTCGCCCTCCAGCTCCCGCAGGCGCTCGGCCACGACCCTGCGCGCCTCGGAGACGGGGCAGCCCCGCAGGTTCTCGTTGAGGAAGCGGTTGATGACCCCGACGTGCCGGGGCGAGGCCTCGAAGGGCAGGGTGATGGGCCAGTGCCGCACCAAGCCCGCCTCGGTGACCACGATGGCGATCACGTTCCTGCCGCTCACCGGGATGATCTCAAGGCGCTTCAAGAGGTGCTGGCGCAGGTGCGTCGAGAGCACCAGCCCGGCGCCGTGCGACACGCGGGAGAGGAGCCTCGATGTCTCGGTCAGGAGGGTGTCGAGCTCCGAGATGTGCCTGCGGTACTGCCGCTCGATCTTCTCCTTCTCGTCGGCGGCGAGCCGCTGGACGCCCGTGAGGTAGTCCACGTAGAAGCGGTAGCCCTTGTCCGTGGGCACCCGGCCCGCCGAGGCGTGCGGCTGGTGGAGATAGCCCTCATCCTCGAGCTCCGAGAGGATGCTGCGGATGGTGGCGCTGGAGAGGTCGACCCCGGACTCGGTCGCGATGGCCGACGACGCCACCGGCCGCGAGGTCTTGATGTAGTAGTGGACGATCCACTGGAGGAGGTCCCTCTTGCGTCTCTCGACGACGTCCGGCTTGAGCTGTCGCATGGCCCCTAAATTAGCAGTCGGCTTGCAAGACTGCTAATATTATAGCCCAAACCCCGCGGGCTGTCAAGAGAAACTGGCCTCGACCTCACCCACTTTTCCCTGAGGGCTGACGGGCCAGCCTGCCCGATTCAAATCATGCTCGGGGTCCTGCCGCCGGTGGGGCCCATCGGCCTCTGCTCGCTCGTCGTGCATCGGGATTGACTGGCGGACGCTCGCAC
>JACQWX010000099.1 GCA_016209035.1 Elusimicrobiota bacterium
AGTAGGCGTCGCAAGCAGGAGCAATGACTGGCATGGAAGCAGCAGAATGATGGCATAGAAACGGTGGGTGTGTCCAGTCGGAAAGATGACGTGAGGTGAGCGGCAAAGACAAGAATGGCTACGGGTTCACCGAAACCTTACTGTTCTCGCAAGGGCGGGTTTTTCCATTGTCGCAGGAGGTTCCGGAGGTTGGAGGCGCGGCGGCGGTCGGGGCTGGAAGGGCATCCGGCCAGGGATCGAGGGCTCCGGCACGGACCTCGCCGAGGACGGGGTTACCGAATGGTGCGCGGCAGGCGCGGTCGCCGCGCTGGCGGACCTCAAGGCCGTGGGCGGGCAGGACAATGTGCCGGCCTTGGTCCGGGCCTCGTGTCTCGGAGCATCTGGCCAGGCTGTGGTGCTGGCGGCGACAGACCCGTCTTGGACGAGGTCCGACACCCGCTGGCCGGGAAAATGTAGAATGACTTCATGACAGCCCATCTCTCCGGACCCCCATCCATCACCGTCGGCATCCTGACCATCAGCGACCCGGTCGCTTCCCGCGACGCCAAGGCCGCGGCTTGCGAAGAGCTCAAGCTGGCCGCTGAGAAGCTGGGCTGGAAGGTCGAAGTGGAGGCCGTCGTGCCCGAAGACGAGCGGCAGATCCGGGCGAGCCTCGTGGACCTGTGCGTGGAGAACCGCGTGGACGTGGTCTTGACCCTGGGCGGCACCGGCATGGGGCCCAAGGACGTGACGCCCGAGGCCACGCGGGCCGTGATCGAGAAGGAAGCCCCGGGATTGCCCGAGCTCGTCCGCCTCAAGTGCATGCGGCGTCAGCCGGCCGCCGCGCTCTCGCGGGGCGTCGCAGGCGTGCGGCGCAAGACCCTGATCCTGAATCTGCCGGGGAGCCCCAAGGCCGCCCTGGAATCCTTCCATGCCGTCGCCGAGGTGCTGCCGCACGCGGTCGGGATGATCCGGAGCGCCAGCCGACCTTGATGGCCGCGGACACCCCTGCCGGGCTATCGCCGCGGGGACCCGTGGTGGTGGCGGGCGCGACGGGGTTCGTGGGCTGGGCGTTGGCGCGCTTCTTGTCGTCGGACTACCGCGTCATCGGGCTTTCCAGGATGCCGCCTCGGACGGACGCGGGCAACCGCATCGAGTGGAGGTCCTGCGACCTCTTCTCTCTTCAACAGTGCGAAGCCGCGCTCGATGGCGCGAGCCGGGCCTTCTATCTGGTGCATTCCATGTGGCCTTCCGCGCGGTTCACCCAGGGCAACTTCGAGGACATGGACCTGATCTGCGCGGACAACTTCGCGCGGGCGGCCGCCAAAGCGGGGGTCAAGCAGATCGTGTACCTGGGCGGGCTCATCCCGGACGAGCCCGATCTCTCGCCCCACCTGCGCAGTCGGCTCGAAGTGGAGGAGACCTTGGGCTCGTGGGGCGTGTCCGTGACCGCGCTGCGCGCCGGCATCGTCATCGGCCCCTTCGGCTCCTCCTACCGCATCTTCCGGACGCTGGTCGAGCGCGTGCCGGTCATCCCGTGCCCGGCGTGGACGCGATCTCTCACGCAGCCCGTGGCTTTGGACGACGTCCTGGCGCTCCTGCGCTACTGCCTGGATCACCCGGCCCCGCGCAACCGCGACTTCGACATCGGCTCGCCGGACGTCATGAGCTACCGGGAGTTGATCGAGCGCACCGCTCGGATCATGGACCTCAAGCGCACCTTCATCGACGTCCCCTTCAGCGGGACACTGTGGTGCCGCTGGTGGCTCTCCCGGGTCACGGGAGCCCCCAGGGAGATGGTCAGCCCGCTGCTCGAGAGCGTCAGGCACTCGATGGTGGCCCGCGACCGCGGTTTCCAGAAGGCCGCCGGCGTCCCCGGCATCCCGTTCGAGGCCGCGGTCCGCGCCGCGCTGTCGAGCGAACGGGCCGCGGGGCGGGAGGATCGGCCGCCCGCCGACCAGAGGTCCGGCCGGAGGATGATCCACCAGAACGACGTGCGCTCGGTGCAGAGGATGCCCCTGCCCGCGGGCTTGACCGCGCGCCAGGTCGCCGAGCGCTACAGCGATTGGTTGCCCGGCATCTTCAGGACCTTCGTGAGGGCCGACGTGGACGGCGGGAAGAACGTGCGCTTCCGCCCGGTATTCTCGAGGACGAGCCTTCTGGACCTCGCCTTCTTCGCCGAGCGCAGCGGCCTGGCCGACCGCCAGGTCTTCATCATCGCGGGCGGCCTCCTGGCGCGCAGGGTGGCGGCGCGGTCCTCGGGCCGGCCGAGGCTGGAGTTCCGCGAGGTCCTGCGCCGCGAGGTCCTGCTCGTCGCCATCCACGACTATCACCCGACCCTGCCCTGGTACGTCTACAACTGCACGCAGGCCCTCCTGCACCTGTGGGTGATGCGTTCCTTCGCCAGGCACCTCTCGGAGCTGGCGCAGGGCCCCATCTGCCGGTAGGACCCCGGCGGGTGGCGCGTCTCGGTCGGGGAGCTATCGTTCGCAGCGCAGGTCGAGCGCCAGTTGGGCCCGCCGCTGCGCTTTGGGGTCTTTGACGAGGCGCACGAGCCTGCGGGCCCTGACCGCGGTCCTGCGCACGATGCGCAGCAGCCGCCTGTTGATGCGCCGCAGGCCGCCGTTCCGCGGCCGGTGCGGGGGGCGCAGCCCCAGGGCCTCGCTGGAGAGCACGGCCCTGGCCCGCTCCACGAGCCGGCCGAGCGCCGGGCCGACCCCCGGGATACCGGCCAAGCGCCGCTCAAGGCCGCCGCGCTGGTGCCGCCTGCGCCCGGCCTCGCCGGCCCGCTCCCCGGCGGCCCTGCGTCGGCGATGGATGGTCCATTCCTCGAGGTCGTCGGTGACCAGGGTGTGGAGCTCGTGGAGGGTCTCCTCCCCGTATTTCTGGGTCAGATGGGACAAGGTGTTCGGGCTGGGGACGCGGTCCTGGCACCCGATGCCGCAGAAGGTCCTCCAGGGGATGGAATCCGACACGGAGCCGACCAGCGCGTCGTAGCTCAGGCGATGCCTGCGCCGGAGGTACATGAGCCGCAGGTAGGTGGCGACGGGCACTCCCCTGCGCCCGGTCCTCTCGTCGAAGTCCCGGACGAAGGGCTCCATGAAGCGCCGGTCGCGCAGGAGATCGTCGACGTGCGCGAGGTCGTCGGGGAGCGAGCGCGCCTCTTCGGGGAGGATGCTGTCCCAGAGGTCGGGACCCTTCGGATTCAATTGGAGCATGGGGGCCTCACGAAAACCGCAGGGATATTGTATCACGACGCCCGTCGCATGCAAAGCGCTCCGACGGGCCGGGGCGCGGTCGTCCCGCCTTGCGGGACAGTCCCTTCCTGTGAGTGATTGGAATGGGACGAGGTCGGAGACCGAGCGTCCCCTGCGCCATCAGGAAAGGTGTGGGCGGCAGGGGGCTCTATCGCCGGCGGTCGTAGAGATGGAAGAGCGCCTCCGGGCTCTTGAGGGTGTCCCGGGGCGAGACGACCAAGCGCAGGATGACGCTGAGGAGCTCCCGGAAGGTGTAGAGAGAAGCCTTGCGGCCGGAGCTCAGGTGCCGTCCCCGGCTCAGGATGGCGAACCCGAGCCCCCGGGTCCGGCCCCAGCGCTTGAGGGCCATGCTGAGAGCGATCTCTTCCGCGGCGTAGAGAGCGCCGCTGAACCCCCCGACATCCCTGAAGGCGTCCGCCCTGCAGAACACGAACGAGCCGGCCGCCCACTTGAGGGTCCGCGAGATCAGGTTCCAGAGCCTGACCGCGAAGCGCACGGCCCCGGGCATGAAGTCGAACGCGATGAGGCAGCCTCCGCCGACGATCCGGCCGGATTCGGCCGTCTCGAACATCTCCTCGAGGACGCCGGGGGAGAGCACGGAGTCGGCGTCGATGAAGAGGAGCCAGCCCCCCGCGGCCGCGGCCGCGGCCGCGTTGCGCGCCCGGGAAATCTGGCGGTGGGGTTCGAACACGACCTTGGCCCCTTCCTCGCGGGCGATGGCCGCGGTGGCGTCGGTCGAGTCGTTGTCGCAGACGACGACCTCGCTCTCCCACCCGGGCCTGGCGCATGCCTTGAGCGCGCCGCGCACGCTCCACAGGCACTCGCGGAGGAGCTTCTCTTCGTTGAACGCCGGGATGAGGACCGAGAGCTTCATGCCAGGCCCACATCATGCCCTCTGCGGACCTCGATGTCAAGGCCATGGGGGTCCCGACAGGAGAATCGAAAGGGTTTGCCTTCCCGGGCTCAAAGGCGGTAAGATGGAGATGCCGGTATTATCCGGAGGGAGGCTGCCATGTGCGAGGACTACAGGCATAAGGACGATTGCGACTGTTACGATTGCGTCGAGACCCGGATGGGACGCCGGGGCGGGTCCTGCTGCTGCCGGCCGGAAGATCGCGGCTTCGACGTCGTGGCCATGTGGAAGGACGCCTTCCACCTGGCCTACCGGGAGGTCCAGGTCGAGATCTTCAAGGCCAAGATCAAGACCGCCATGGGCAAGACCATGGACAAGGCCGCGGGCCTGGTGCTGGAGTCAATGCTGGCGGAGATACGCGACAGCCAGAAGAAGACCCAGGCCGCGAAGGCCTCCAAGGAGAAGCTGGACAAGCTGGTCAAGGAAGCCCTCGGGGCCTGAAGCAAAGCAGGGAACTTTTCCGGGGCCGTGTCGTATATAAGGGTGAGGCTCCAGAGGCATGCGGCTCCACCTGGAATCCACCTTCGCCTTGCCGGGCACGGTCCGGAGGTTCGCGGACCGGGCCCCGGAGCGTCGTGCCGCGCCTCCGGCCTTGACCGCGCCCCCGCCGCCCAGGTGGTCGCTCGAGACGGACGGCCCGGACCTTGAGCCGAGCGCCCGTCTGGCCGTGGGCTTGAAGCTGCTCACGCGCGGCCAGGTCACGACCGCCTCCCCGGGTCTCGAAGAGTCCCTGAGCCTCATGTTCGGCAGGAGGACCGCGTTGGCCCTCAGGTACGCGCACCGGGCGCAGGTCGCCCTGTTCGCGTCTGGCGCGGGGTCGGTTCCCGAGGTCGCGGATACCGATCTCGGGCATTCGGGGGTCTTCTCTGAAGAGGAAGCCCAGGACCTGTTGAAGCGCTGCTCCGCCGACCTGCGGGTCCTGTCCGAAGCGCTCGCGCGCCTTTATCCCGAGCCTCACGCCGGCGCTGGAGCGCCGGTGTTCCTTTCCTTCACGGACGCGACCCGGACCGGGTGGCGCACGGTGAAGATACGGGAGGGTTGGCTCGCGGCAGGGAGCAACTCATTCCCGCGGGCCCGGCCCAGGAAGGCCTGGATCATCCTCGAGTCTGACCTGCGGGGATTCTTGGAGAGGGTCTTCAGGATCCGGAGCTTCAGGCCTGGCCAGGCGGAGGCGGTGGGGGAGCTCCTGGCCGGGCGGGACGTGAGCGTGTTGATGCCCACGGGAGGGGGCAAGTCGCTGGTGTATCAGCTGGCGGCCCTGCTCTCCACCGGCACGGCTCTGGTGGTCGAGCCGCTCTTGGCCCTCATCCGAGACCAGGTGGGATGGCTCCACCGCATCGGCATCACTCGGGCCGCGGGCCTGGGCTCGGACCGTCCCGAGGATTCCCGTGAGGGGCTGGAGGCGCTGTGTTCAGGCGGGCTTGCCTTGTGCTATGTCTCTCCCGAGAGACTGCTGGCGCCGGCGTTTCAGGACGCTTGCCGACGGTTGACGGCCGGGCCGGGCTTCTGCTTCGTGGCGGTGGACGAGGCGCACTGCGTGGCCCAGTGGGGCCATGATTTCAGGCCTGTCTATCGGGACGCGGGGTCGAGAGCGAGGCTGCTGTGCTCCGGGGCAGGGGGCTCGCCGGCCCTGGCCGCTTTCACGGGGACCGCGACGCGGGCTTCCTTGGAGGAGACCAGGAGGGAGCTGGGCATGGCGCGAGGACGGACGATCGCGTCAGCCGACCTCTCCAGGCCGGAGCTGAGTTACCGGGTGAAGCTGACCCGTGATGGCGGCCATGTCGAGGACCTGCTGGGGGCCCTGTCTGCGGAGACCCCGGATCTGCGTCAAGGTCCCGGCGTCGTGTTCTGCCCGCATGTGGACGGCCCTCTCGGCGCGGCCGAGGTCGGCCGCGGGCTCTCCGAAGCGAGGGGAGGTCCCGTCGCCTACTTCACGGGCAGGGCGCCGACGGGCCGGGAGCGGCGCGCTTGGGACCAGGAGAAGGCCGACCAGGCGGCCCGGTTCCTGGAGGCAAGGCATGGCATCATGGTCGCGACGAGCGCCTTCGGCATGGGGGTGCACAAGCCCGACATCCGCTTCACCGCGCACTTGGGCCTGCCGAGATCCTGGGAGAGCCTCTACCAGGAGTCGGGCCGGGCGGGACGCGACGGAAAGCCCGCCGTGTGTTGGATCATCGCGCACATCCTGAGCGGGCGCAGGGCCCGGAGATGGCTGTGCTCGACGGGGCTCGCCGAACTCGCGGCCGAGCTATCCGAGCTGAGGTTCCGCCACCGAGACGACGTCAGCCTTGCCTTGCACCTGCATCTGTCCGCGTTCCCGGGGCCGGAGTCCGAGCTCGCCGACTGCGAGGCGGTCTTGAATGCGCTGGGCGACCTGGGGCGGCCACGCCGCGCGAGTCTCGTATTGCCGGGACAGGCCAGGGCGCCGTGGGAGCGGGCGGTGCACAGGCTCAGCCGGGCCGGGGCCTTCGAGTTGACGGGATGGCGCGGGGAAGGCGTGGAAGTGCGGCTGCCGGGCGACGGTTCGGCGGCCGCGTCCCTGCTGGCCGTGGAGGGCGACCTCGCGCGTGTCTACGGCGCGATCGAGCCTGCCAGGAGGAGGGCGCTCTGGCCGCTCGTGGAGGAATGCCTCAAGGAAGACGGTCGGCCCCTAGGGTCTCGGCTGGCGGCGTTCTTTCAAGAGCCTTGCGATGAGCAAGGCATGCCGGGCCGTCTCCCTAAGACGGTTGAGCTTCGAGGAGCCGTGCCTGCGGGCGGTCAGGAGCGCCGGCGCCTCGGCCACGCGGCGGCCCGCCAGGATGAAGCGGGCCGCGATCTCGGCGTTGATCTCGAAGCCGCGGCTCGATAGGGCGAGAGACTTCAGCGCGCTCGCCCGGTAGAGCCGGAAGATGGGCGTGTAGGACGCGAACTCGCCCCCGAAGATCGTTTGGTAGAGGCCGTTGAGCGCGGCGCTCGGGGCGCGGCGAGCCCATGGGACCTGGGTGAGCCCCGTGGGCGCGAGGAACGGCGAGCCGGACACGAGGTCGGCGCCGGTCTCCCGCTGGCGCTGGATGAGGGTCCGCAGCTGCGACGGCCGGAAGGTGAGGTCCGCGTCGAGGGTCGCGATCCAGAGACCGCCGCACGCCAGGAAGCCCGTGCGCAGGGCCATGCCCAGCCCGAGGTTCTCGGGATGCCGGACGGCCCGCGCAGAGCGGTAGCGCCCGACCAGGGCGCTCAAGACCGCGAAGGTGCCGTCCCTGGAGCCGTCGTCCACCAAGACCAGCTCGTAGGGGATGCCGAGGCCGTCGAGCGGCGCGATCAGGTCGGCCTCGAACCGGCGTGCGCTGCGTTCCTCATCGAAGCACGGGACGACGATGGATAGAATGGTGTCAGGCATCAAGTTATCAAATTATTCTTCCCCGGAGGGGAGGATTCGTTGCTCGAATAACTTGATGCCTGACGCCGGAAGTAGTCGATGGTGCGCTTGAGGCCGTCTTCCAGCGGGACCACCGGCCTCCAGCGGAGTTTGGCGATGGCGAGGCTTATGTCGGGCCGGCGGACCTTCGGGTCGTCCACGGGCAGGGGCTTGAACGCGATGCGGGATTTCGACCCGGCCAGCCTCTTGATGAGCCTCGCGATGTCGATGATGGCGTGTTCGTCCGGGTTGCCGAGGTTGACCGGGGACGCGACGCCTGAATGCAGCAGCTTGTCGAGGCCCCGCACCAGGTCCGAGACGAAGCAGAGGCTCCGGGTCTGGCGCCCCCTGCCGTAGACCGTGAGGGGCCTGCCTTCCAGGGCTTGGGTGATGAAGTTGGGAACGGCGCGGCCGTCGTTCTTGCGCATCCTGGGGCCGTAGGTGTTGAAGATGCGGGCGATGTGCACCTTGACCCGGTGCGTCCGGTGGTAGGCCATGGCCATGGCCTCCGCGAACCGCTTGGCCTCGTCATAGACGCCGCGGGGGCCGATGGGGTTCACGTTGCCCCAGTAGGACTCGGGCTGGGGGGAGACCAGGGGGTCGCCGTAGACCTCGGAGGTCGAGGCCAGGACGTAGACGGCCCTCTTGTCCTTGGCCAGGCCCAGGGTCTTGTGCGTGCCCAGCGCGCCTGCCTTCAAGGTCTGGATGGGGAATTGGGCGTAATCCGCGGGGCTCGCGGGGCTGGCGAAATGGAAGACCGCGTCCAGGCGGCCCGGCGCCGAAATGTACTCGGTGACGTCCTGCTTGATGAGGGTGAAGTCCGGGTGAGGCATGAGCCCCTTGATGTTGTCGATGGAGCCGGTGATGAAGTTGTCGAGGACGATGACCCGGTGGCCCTGGCCGAGGAAGTGCTCGGCGAGATGGCTCCCGAGGAACCCGGCCCCGCCCGTGATGAGTATTCTCAAGCCTCCCCCACGGGGAGGCGCGAAGGCGTTTGTGGGGGTCTAAGCCGTTTCATCAAGGTCTTCCTACTCCACAGTAAGTGAACCCCGCCGCGCGAAGCGCGGCCGGATCATAGAGATTCCTCCCATCCAGGATCAGCGGGTTGTTCATCAGCTTGTAGATCCGCCTGAAGTCGAGCTTGGCGAACTCCGGCCACTCGGTCACGAGCGTCAGGGCATCGGCGCCTTTGGCGGTCTCGTAGGCGTCCTTGCAGAACTTCACAAGCTTCATCTCCGGCAGTTCCCGGGCGCGGGAAGCCGCCACCGGGTCGCATGCCTTGACCTTGACCCCGCGGCTCGTCAGGGCCGAAACGATGTCGAGCGAAGGCGCGAAGCGCATGTCGTCGGTGTCGGGCTTGAAGGCCAGGCCCAGGAGCCCGACGGTCTTCCCCTCGAGGTTCCAGAGGTTCTCGCAGACCTTGCGCATGACCCAGCCTTTCTGGTGCTCGTTGATGTCCTTGACGGCCTTGAGCATGGCGAAATCGTAGCCCTTCTGCCGGCTGATCCAGTGGAAGGCCTCAAGGTCCTTCGGGAAGCAGAAGCCCCCGAACCCCAGGCCCGCGCGCAGGAACCGGGCCCCGATGCGCCTGTCCAAGCCCATACCCTTGGCCACCAGTTCGACGTCCGCGCCGACTTTCTCGCAGAGGACGGAGACCGCGTTGATGAAGGAGATCTTGGTGGCCAAGAACGAGTTGGAGGCGTGCTTGATGAGCTCGGCGCTCTTCACGTCGGTCACCAGGAATGGGGCGTCGATGCCCGCGTAGACCTCGCGCATGGCTTTCTCGGCCCTGGGAGAGGTCACCCCGAAGACCACCCGGTCGGGAGACAGGAAGTCCGCGACCGCGGTCCCTTCGGCGAGGAACTCGGGGTTGGAGACCACATCGTAGGGGACGCCCTTCTTGTTGATGCGACTCACCGTGCGCTTGACCCACTCCCCGGTCTCGACGGGCACCGTGGACTTGTCCACGATGACGGTGTAGTCGGTCATGTGGCGGGCGACCTCGGCCGCGACCGCCTCGACCGCGGAGAGGTCGGCCGAGCCGTCCGGCCGCGGCGGGGTGCCGACCGCGATGAAGACCACGTCCGCGCGGCGGCCGCCGTGGCGCAGGCCCTCCTTGATGGAGCCGGTGAAGAACAGGCGCTTGGCCGACCTTCCGCGCGCCACGATCTCGGAGAGCCCGGGCTCGTAGATGGGGATCCTCCCGGCCTTCAAGACGGCGATCTTCCTGGCGTCGGAGTCCACGCAGACCACGCGGTGTCCGAGCTCGGAGAGGCATGCGCCGGTCACGAGGCCGACGTAGCCGGTGCCGACGACGCAGACGTTGTGGCGAGGGGCGTGGGCCATAGGCAAGATTCTCGCAAAAGGAAGGCCGGGGTTCAAGATGCTATAATGGGCCAATGGTGCGCCGTGAAGCTGAGTTGACCCAGCGGGTGAGAGTCCCGTCCAGACAAGCGTCGGAGCATCTGGAAGCAGGCCCCAGTGCGCGGAGAGGAAACTCTCCCCACCGAGCGGGGCGTCAAAAGCCTCCTGAAAGAGCG
>JACQWX010000033.1:0-35572 GCA_016209035.1 Elusimicrobiota bacterium
GACGACCTCCATGGCCGTGCCGACGCAGGCGAACAGGAACATCTTGAAGGGCAGGCTCGTCGCCATCAGGCCCCTTTGATCCGGAAGGACTTCAGGAACCGCACGAAGACGTCGCGCAGGTCCACGTAGACCTCTTCGGACGAGGACAGACGGATGACGTAGTAGTCGTCGCCGCTCTCGATCACGGCGACGAAGTGGTGGATGACCTGGCTGACCGAGGGGGCTAGCTCCGCGGGGACGAAGCGCGTCTCCCAGACCTCGAAGGTCCGAGCCAGCCCCTTGCCGACCGCGAACCTCTTGACCGGCGTGGATTGACGGCCGGTCAGCTTGTCGGACCGGCGCAGGGTTTCGATCGCCTGCTTGGCGGGCACGGAGGACCCGCCTCCGGCGGGTGCCCCCCGGCCGCCGTCGACGAAATGGACGTCGATGCCGGCGCGATAGCTCCCGGCGGGGTCGTCCGGCCCGAGGACATGGACGGCGAAGCCCGCGGGCTCCTCCTCCTCGAAGGCGTGCCAATCCAGCGGGAGCTCGCAGGTGAAGCGGCCCGAGGAGGGGGAGTACTTCCCGAAGTCGTCCTGGCCGCGGGCAAGCCGGGCCTCGCAGGCGACCAGCAGCGCCGCGAGCAGGACGGCGCCACGGCGCGGTCGAGGACGGAGTCCGAGCGTCCCCTGCGCCATCAGGAAAGGTGTGGGCGACAGGGGGCGCGGGGGAATCATGGGCGGAAGGCCCTCTCGGCCTTGACCAACTCGTCCATGAGGAGGGCGGAGCGGCGCAGGCTTTGGAGTTCGCCCTCCAGCCGCCTGCACCGGTCCGCGGGGGCCCCGGCGCCAGGGCCTGCGGTCAAGGGGTCCGCGGTCTTCTCGATGTAGGCCAGGGATTCATCGAGCTGTCTCGCATCGACGAGCCCGGCGGACTTGAGGGCGCGGGCCTGAAGGCGCTTCGAGTCCGCGGCCGCCGACGCCCATCCCAAGGGCGGCCGGGACGCTCGCCCTCCGGGCTGGACCGCGTCCGCCGCGGCCGAGGCCTGGACCTCCTGGCCGGCCTTGCCCCGGCAGGACGAGAGCATCGTCTTGCCGAAGAGCTCGGCCTGGGCCGGCCCTGCCCTGCGCGGGTCCACGAGGCCGGCCTGGCCGGCGGAGAGCGTGTGGAGGATGTGGTCCCTGAACTCGGACGGGCTCCGGGTCCATTGCCGGTAGGACGCGCGCGTCTCCGGGTCGAGGAACTCGTCCGTCTTGAGGCTCTTCGCGACGGAGGCGTAGAGCATCATCTGCGCGGTCCGGGCGAACAGGGCCGAGGCATAGGGCGAGGCGTCCTGGCCCCGCCTGGCCATGTCGAGCTCGAGCAGCGCGGCCAGGAGGGTCCCGGCCTGAGCCTCCGGGGTGAAGGAACCGCGGCTCGAGCCGTCGTCGAATCGGAGCGTAGACCCCCACTCGGAGATATCGGTCCTCGAGGGGACGCTCTCGCGGTTCACGGCCTTCAAGCCGGGGACGGGAAGGCCGAGCCTGTGGTAGGCATCGGGGGATTGCGACAGGAGGACCTCGGCGCCTTTGAAGAAGAGCTTCTTGCGCTCGAAGATGACCGGTCCCGGGCTCAGGATGACGGAGGCGGGCTGGCCGGCCCGCGGGCTTTCGGTCCAGGCCCTGATGCCGCGCCCGGACCGCACTGAGTCGACGGCGATGCGCGGCAGGAGCGTCATGACAAGGCTCAGACTCCGGTCCTTCGCGAACCGCGGGGCATGGTCCGACACCATCTTGAGGATGTCACGGACTTGGCGGCTGCAGGGGGCGTCCACAAGGAACTTCGAGAACTCCTCGGCCGTCACCTCCGCGACGAGGGCCGTCGGTGAAGGCTCTGTCTGCGGATGCGCCGCGACCTGGACCTGCGGTCCAGGGGCCGAAGGCCCAGGGGGCGGGGCTTTAGGCTCAGGAGCCGGCGGAGGCTGCGGCGGTTTGGGGCGGGCCAGGCGCTCGAATTCCTCAGCCGTCATGCCGGCGGGGACCCCTGACAAGGGTCCTTCGCTTGCGGCCGTCGCCTTGCCCGCCGCCCCCGGGGGAGCGGCTTGCCGCTGGATGCCCAGAGGCGTCATGAGAGGCGGAGCCACCGGGACGGAAGGAGGCGCAGGGCTTGGCTCCGCCGCCGCGACCTGGACCCGCGGCCCAGGGGCCGAAGGCCCAGGGACCGTCAAGTCGAGCACCGGGGGTTCGGGGGCGTTGGGGTCGGGAGTCGTCATCGGGACCCGCTCCTCAGGCATCGGCTCACGCGAGCGTTCCGAAGCCTGGACCTTCGGTCCCTGGGCCTGCGGTCCAGGGGCCGAAGGCTCGGGGGCTTCGGCCCCATCGTCATCCTCGTGAAGGAGGCGCGGCGCCAGCGGAGCGCGCGGCAAGGGGGAGTCCGCGTCCATGGCGTCGAGCTCGTCGCGATTGAAGTAGTCCTTGAAGTCCTTGCGCGTCTCGTAGCTGAGGTAGGCCCAATCGGCGCGCACGACCCGGCGGATGGATTCCCTCTCGTCGGCCGTCAGCTTCTTTTCGCCCTGGCTGCGGCTCAAGATCAAGTTGAGCGTGAGCAGGGCCTTGAGCCGCTGGCCGCTGATCAGCTTCTCGACCACATAGGGCATCTCGCGCTCGAGGACGGGCTGGCCCGCGCCTGGCGCCCACACGGTGCCGTCCTGCCTGATCGTGTAGGAGCTCCGGAAGAGGAGGCCGAACTCGCGGTTCGACAAGGGCTTTGCGTTGACGTCGTACGGCTTGTCGGCGGCAGGCTCGGCCGCGAGGCTTGGCCCCGAAGTCAGGGGAATGAGCGCGGCCAGCAAGAGCGGGCGCAACGGTAGCATCGGAAGCGATTATATTAAATGTACTATCATACCCGGGCCCATGGGTTCCCCCGGAGAGACGGCGGCGCGTCTCGTCTTCCCCGGGTTCACGCTGGGCGTCGACGATCCGGACGATGCGATGCGCCTCGTCGACCTGGGCGTCGGGGGTTTCTGCGTCTACCACGGCACGCCGGCGGAGGTCGCGGAGTTCTCGAGGAAGGCGGTTCAAAGGGCTGCGAGGCCCCTCCTGCTCTGCGCGGACTACGAGGACGGCCTGGCCTCGCATGTCGCCGGGGGGACGGCCTTCCCTTCCAACATGGGGCTGGCCGCCTCGGGAGACGATGCCCTCGCCTTCGAGAAGGGGCGGGTCACGGGCCTCGAGGCCAGGGCCTTGGGCGTGGGATGGGTCCTGGCGCCGGTGGTGGACCTGGCGACCCGGCCCGACAATCCCATCGTCAACGTCCGCTCCTTCGGCTCCGACCCCGGGCGGGTGAGCCGCATGGCGCGAGCCTTCATCAAGGGGCTCGCTTCCGGCGGAGTGCTCTCGTGCATCAAGCACTTCCCCGGCCACGGCGAGACCGGGCTGGATTCCCACCTGGGGCTGCCGACGGTCGCCCTCGGCCGCGAGGTCCTGGACGGCCGCGAGTTGGCGCCTTACCGGGACCTCAAGGAGGACGCGGACGCGGTCATGATCGGGCACCTGGCGGTGCCGGCGCTCTCGGGCGGACGGGAGGTCCCGGCCACGCTCTGCCCAGAGATCATCTCGGGCGAACTGAGGGGGTTGATCGGGTTCAAGGGGCTCGTGGTGAGCGATGCTCTCAGCATGCACGCCGTGGCCAAGCGCTTCCCGGAGGCGGTCGCGGCGGAGACGGCGCTCGTCTCGGGCTGCGACATCCTGCTGGCGCCGGGCGATCCCCGCCGACTCGTCTACGACCTCATGCGCAGGGCCGACGAGGCCCCGGCCGTGGCGGCTGCCGCGGCGGCCGCGGCGGCGCGGCTCGACGCCGCGCTCCGGACCCTGGCCGGACGCGGCGCCGCGGGCGGGGCCGTCGATGCCGGAGTCGTGGGCTGCGCCGCTCACGCCGGAGTCTCGGCAAGGCTCGCCTTGCGCTGCTTGGCGTGGCATCGGCCCTTGGCGCGTCCCCTCCCGAGGGCCATCGCCTACTTCGAGCCGGATGAGGGGTTCCCTGACTGGGTCCAAGGGGCCGCATTCCTCGACGAGATCAAGGCCCTCGGCTTCACGGTCAGCCTGACGGCCTCGGCGGCCGAGGCCGAGTTCGTCGTGGCGGGGCTCTTCGTGTCCCCGCGAGCCTACGCCGGACGGATCCGGTACGGGGAGGAGGAACGGCGGCGCCTCACGGACGCCTGGGCCTTGGCCCGGGCGGGAGCGGCCGTCTCGTTCGGGAGCCCCTGGCTGCTCGAAGACGCGCCCGATGTCGCCGCTTGCCTGGCCGCGTTCTCGGCGTCGAAAGACGCCCAACGGGCCGCGGCCCGCGCGTTGGCGGGCAGACTCGCCGTCACGGGCAAGATGCCCGTCACGCTCAGGAGGTAGGACCCCCCCCATGGAACCGGAGACTTGGTTTTCCAACCCCACGACGCTGGGCATCCTGGACTACGGCGTGCTATCTGCGTTCCTGGCCTTCATGTTCGGCCTCGGCTTCTACCACGGCCGCAAGGAGGAGAACACCTCGGACTTCTTCCTCGGCAGGAGGGCCATCCCGTGGTGGGCGGCGTGCCTCTCCTTCGTGGCGACCGAGATCTCGGCCATGACCATCATCGGCGTGCCGGCCACGGGCTTCCGCGAGAACTGGAACTACGCCCAGTTTTTCATCGGCTCCGCGGCCTCCCGCGTCGTGATCGCCTTCCTGTTCATCCCCGCCTTCTATCACTTCAACTGCACCACCATCTACGAGTTCCTCAAGCACCGCTTCGGCAGCCAGACCCAATACGCGGCCACGGCCTTCTTCTTCATCACGCGCGTGCTCGCGTCGAGCGTCCGGCTCATGGCCGCGTGCGTGGCGGTCGCCGTGCTCATCGGCTGGCACAAGATCCCGGTGATCGTCCTGTTCGTGGTCGTCGGCGCCCTCTATATCGGCCACGGCGGCATCAAGGCCGTGGTCTGGACCAATGTGGTCCAGGCCGTGGCTTTCCTGGTCGCCGGGATCGCGACCTTGGGCTATCTCGCGGTCAACATCGACGGCGGCTTGGCGGCGGTGGGCTCCATCGCCGGCGCGGCCGGCAAGCTCCAGGTCATCAACTGGGGGCCGTCCCTGGCGGAGCCCCAGTTCCTCAAGAAGTTCTTCACGGACCCCAACATCATCTGGGTGGCCATCCTGAACGGCTTCTTCGGCTCCATGGCCGCTTTCGGCACGGACCACGAGATGATGCAGAGGCTGCTGACGGTCGAGACCCGCAAGGCCAGTCAGCGCACCATGCTGCTCAGCATGGTGGGGAGCTTCGTGGTGCTGATGATCTTCCTGTCGGTGGGGACGGGCCTCTTCGCCTTCTACCAGCAGCACCCGGCCCTGCCGCTCCCGGCGCAGCTCGACAAGGTCTATCCCCATTTCGCGTCCAACGTGATGCCGGCTGCCTTAAGGGGGCTGGTGCTCTCCGCCGTCATCCTGGCTTCCATCGACTCGCCGCTCTCGTCCTTGACCGCCTCGTTCGTGACCGACATCTACAAGCCGCTCATCAAGGCAGACGCCGACGAGAAGCACTACCTGAGGCTCTCGAGGGTCTCGATCGGCGTCTTCGCGGTCCTGCTCGGGGCGCTGGCCTATGTCTTCAGCCATGTGGACAAGATGCTGTGGGTCGCGTTCAAGATCGGAGGGGTGACCTACGGGTCCCTGCTGGGCGTGTTCCTGCTGGGACTGCTCACCAAGCGTCCGGCCAACAAGGCCAACATCGCGGCCATGACGGCCATGGCCCTGATCAACGCCCTCCTGCTCTACCTCTCGGAGATCAAGGCGCTCCCGCTGGGGTGGAGCTGGCTGGTGATCCTGGGGACCCTCGGGACTTTCGGCCTGGCGTGGCTGCTGTCGCCGGTCCTCGACCGGGACCTGCACCGGCCGGTCCCCGCGGTCTAGCGCCCGCCGGTTCTAATCAGGAAGGCGGCGCTGTCTACGAACTGCGTCCCGAACCTACGAATCTCGGATGTTCGGGACGTACCATCTTCAGCCGCCCGCGGAGGAGCGCGCGCGGGCGCCGTCTTGGGAAAGTCCGCCGGCAAGCCTTGGTTGCGCAGCAGCCTTTCCCGCTCGCAGTCTCGGGTGATGACTGCCACGGGACGCATAGGTCCGCCGCAGGCGCCGGGATGAACTGGAGCTCCCCGGTTACGCCCGCGCTCTTGCGCAGGGCGAAAATCCCGTCGGAAACGACCGCGTGGAAGTGCACGTGCAAATTCGCTTTCCCCCCGAACCGCTGTACGACCAGGACCTGAGCCGGAGCGTATGGGCTCGATGGATCGCCGCCGCGGCCTGAGCGATCCGCGTAGAACCGGTTGATCGCCGAGGTCAGGATGCGGCTGATCTCGCCGGCAAGCGCGGGGTTGCGGTGGACGAAGAACCTGAGCCTCTTCGGCAGGGCCAGCACCCACTGCCGATAGGGGACCCGGGGCAGAAGCCCGTCCATGGCCGTTGTGCTCTCAACGACGGCACGCCGCGAATCGCAAGACGGGCACGCCAGGCGCCTCTTGCAGCTCCAGGGGATGAAGACGCTCTCCCCGCATTGCCCGCACCGAAAACGGACAACGCCAAAGCGGAGGCCCGGACCCCCATTCGGGAGCCCGGGCCTCGTTTCAGCCCAGTCAGCCCAGCCTGGACTTCAGGCCGGCTTCTTCTCGCCCGACCCGGCGATCTTGATCTGCGAGAGCGCCTGGTAGAGCTGGACGCGCTGGGCGTTGGTCTTCTCGGCGTCCTTCAGTTGGCGACACGGCGCCTGTATGGCCTGCGGCGCCTTTGAACCTGCCGTTTGAGCGCGGGGTTCGAGCGGGAGCTGCGGCGGTTGCGGGACTACGGCGAGAAGGCCCATGAGTTCTCATTTTGGAGGGAGGGCAGCCACGAGATCGATCTCCTGGTCATGGACGGGCACGGACCCGTTCTGGCCGTCGAATGCAAGGCCGGTCCTGACCTCATCAGCGCCCAGACCGTCCGCGCCTTTCGCGCGCGCTTTCCGAAGGTCCCGCTGGTCGTGGCGTCGCTGCACGACCGGGCGCCGCGCCGGACTGAAACCGGGATCGACGTATTGCCTTGGCCCGCGGCTCTGGAACGATACCAGCGGTTGTAACGCGCAAACGTCTTCGGTTTCAGGGCGCGCGGCTCCGGCGAAATCGGTATCCTCACGTAGCAGGGCATCGCGTCAGCAGTTTGCCTGGCAGCGTCCGCCAATCCGGCGATCGCGTCCTGAAACACCAAATCCCAGGCACACCCCTCGACCCCTTCAACAAGCTCGACTTGCGAGGCGAGTCCATCCGGAAGGTAAAAGGAGTGAAGTCCTGATGAAGCCTGTGGACATGACGGGCCTGATGGACAGCGTGGACACCCTCCGGGTGCCCACAGTCCACAGTCCCTTGGACAGCACCCTTCGGGTGCAGTCCACATGCCCACGAGGCCGATGATGAAGTTTGTCAGAGAGAGGGAGGAAAAGCTAAAGTCAGAAACGACCCAGCGTCGCTACGCTCCGACACTGGCTGGGTTTGCCCGGGATTGTGACCGGGTTTGCTCCGGAATGGGTGGCGGTTTTGGCCGGAATACGCAACCCTAACCAGCGCTCAATCCGACCGCGCGATAACGGCACCCTCATGCGGAGTCCGCGGCGGCTTAGCGCACCGTTGATAGGGTGAGAGCCGGTAGGACGGTGTCGTCTCACAGGAAACCGGGAGATTCTGCCACTGTGGGCCGCTGGGCCGCATAGGTCCACCGGGAGTCGGACGAGTGTCGAGCCTATCCTTTCATCGGCGCTTTGAAGACTTCAAGCCATTTCTTCATCTGCGCCTTGCCTTCATCGGGACGATCTTTTCTGCCCCACCCTATGAAGTGGTCTAGAATCCGTCCGTCCCGAAGGAAGTAGAATGTCGGTGAAGCGTAAAGATTGAAACCAGGGAAATCAGCGGCCTGGTTAACGATGTAGACCTTGTCGAAACCGAAATGGCTTTTCCACATGGCGACGCCGAAGGAGTCCATCCGCAGCGTCACGATGAAACCATGCTCCCTGAAGGCCTCGACCAGGGTGCTGTCTTCCATTATCTGCGTCATGGCCTTCTCGGCCACCGGACAACCCGGCAGCATCACCAAGACGATCTTCGGCCCTTCTCCCAGCTTGAGGACTTGGAGCTCGGCTCTCCTGCCTCCTTCCGAGATGCTGAATGCGCGCCACCCAACCTCGGTCGATGTGCTGCCGTACACGATCGTGTCCGGCCCTGTGGGAAACTTGGCGTCCGGAAATCGCTTCTTCAGCGTGCCTGCCTCCGTGAACAACCTTGCCTCAAGGTATGTCTTGAACATGTCCTCAAGATCATCTTTTGTATGTATGTGACGGCGTATCTTCTCTTCCAATACCCGTTCCTGCATAGAAAGGCAGCGCTTCGACTCGGGCAGATAGAAGGCAACCCTCCGGGTGGCCTCGAAAAGCCGGCTGATGGTCTCGTCGGAATACGCCTTGAGTGCTTCTGGTGAAACGTGATGGTCCCTCAAACTGAAGGCCGATTCCTGTAAAAGATCCTTCATGTCGGCTGGCGCCAAGTCGGCCGCGTTGATTCGCTGAACCACATGGCCTATCCTGGCCTCAGGGCTGACGCATCCGCCGATGACAGCAAGCCCCAAGGCCGCGATGAAGATGAAATGTCCCTTCACAGGAACGGTATCCCCGGCGACGCGGATCACGCAGGATCAGCCACGGCTGCATTCATCAGAGAGACATGGGCTTGCGGCTGAGCGGCCCCCTCAGTTACTGCATGTGTCGTAGCAAATCTTGCGCCGATTGTCCCTGTACTCGCAATGCAGGGGTTCCTGGTTGGTGTTGGTGCAGACGGAGTGGTCGCACCAACCAGAACCGCATAAGGCCTTCGTTCCGGGTTTGGGCGTTTTGCCATTCGCTGGGCCGAGGGAATCCAGTATTTCCTTCAGCTTGGCGCTAGAAACCACCTGCGCGATCTCGCTAGTATCCACGGACACAATCACGCCGTTATTGAACACCATGCCATTCAGAAACGCATCTTTTGCGTCGGCGGGCACATCACGGAGCAACTCCGAGAGGGAAATAAGCCGTGGCGGGGCCTGAGACCCAACGTCAGAAGTTGATTTCGCTCCACCCCGAGACGGTGCGAAACTGTCCAGAATCGCTGCCTGGCGAGCCTCGGTTGCCACCCGACCTATGGACCCATAGGACGCGGAAACGACTTGGCCGTGATTGAGAATGAGCTCTCCCAGGAATTCGGAACGTTCCTTCTGTGGTATGTCTTTAAGCCATTCCCGCATGACGAGCAACCGTCCCTGATCGGAAATACTCTCGCCCTTTGTATCGGAAGTGAGAGTCTTGCCCATTCCCTTGGCTTGCACCACCATGGTCTTGGCCTTGGCGGCTACCTGTTGGTCTTCGAGGGAACCCTCTACGTTGGCATTCTGGTCGGCAAACACCCGACCAACGCAAGCGACGGCAATGGTACAGACTACGACCAGAGCAATCTTCGCAAATTTCATTACAAGACCTCCGTCAGCAGGTATGCTTTGATTTATTATATCACAAGTCTTGTTCGACGGGACGCCGGAATATTTCCGGGATGAGAGCCTGTTGCGCGACTCACTTGAACCCGCCGGCGTCGTGAAAACCGGCCCGCCCAACCCCGTTCACGCGTAAACCGGGGCAAAAATCGGCGCGCCGGCCTCCATTCCCGCGTCTTCATCAGCCGGCTGTCCGAGTCCGTCAGGTTCACCTTCTCGTCGGCCGCTGGTTCCGGGTCCGGCGGCGAGGGCTTCCGGCACCGCTTCTTCTCTCCCGTCGCCGCCTCTTCGGCCTCACGCCGCGCGATATGCTCCGCCTTGCCCGCCGCTTCCTCACGCCGCCTCACGCTTGATGCGCTCCATCTCCGCCGCGATCCACTTCGCCTGCTTCTCCCGCGTGTTCAAGTGCTCCGGCATCTCGTTGCCCCGCCGGTCCTTGCCGTACAACTCGTCTTCCTCCGCGTCCTTGCGCTTGGCTTCCTCGACGCTCGGCTCGGATGTCGGGACAATGACCAGCCTGCGGCCTTGAGCATCCTCCTCCAGGAGCGCGAATATACCGTCGGACGCCACCACATGAGACCATCATGGCGCCGATCATGGCCGCCACGAACACCTCGGGCTTGGAGAGGTCGACCTTGATCTGCGTCCCGGTGTAGTTCTTGATCTCGTCGAGGTACGCCGAGAAAAGCAGGAAGGCGGCCAGGGCCGCGGAACCCACGGCGTAGCCCTTGGTCAGGGCCTTGGTGGTGTTGCCCACCGCGTTCAAGCGGTCGGTCTTCTTGCGGATCTCCTCGGGCTGGCGCGACATCTCCACGATGAACATGGCGCCCAGTGTGTTCGCGCCGTAGAGCTTTCCGACGGCCCCCTGAAGCAGCGTGCCTTGGTCGGGCAGGCGGGCCCAGAAGCGCGCCAGGACCGGCAGGGTGGCTCCGAGGAGGATGGTGGGGGGGAGGAGGCACGGGACAGCAAGCAGGGCGCGCAGTCCCGGGTCGAGCGGGCCAGCCTCCCCCCAGGCCGCGATGAGCGCGGGGAGCCGGGACATGGCCCACGTCGAGGCGAGGGCCGAGGCGCAGGCCCCTGCCTCCAGCCAGGCATATACCCTCAGCCAGTCGCGCTCGCGGCTCATCCGGCCGGCTAGGGCCGCTCCTGCCGCCAGGCCGCCCATGTAGATGGCGACCAAGGCGCTGACCGCGTACACCGTGACCCCAAAGGCCCGGGAGAGCATGCGCATCCAGACCAGCTCGTACGCCAGGGCCGCGGCACCGGAGAGGAACATCATGGCCAGAACGGCCCGGAAAAGACGCTGGGTCTTGGGCGAAGTCATCCGATGGACTATATCAATTGCATATTATCTATCATCTAAGAATGACTTGGCGGAGGTCCTGAGTCGGTGAGGGCCGATCGGCGCCCCTCCGTGCGCGCGGGCTTCCTTGCGGTGCTGGCCTCCTTCCTGGCGCTGCTGGCGGCCGGCGTCTTCGGCTACGTCCGCCGGCCCCTCTTGCCGTCGAGCGGGGTCAAGCCCCCGGCCGGGGTCGATCCGGTCCGGCTGGAGCGCCACGTGCGCAGGCTGGCCTCCAGCCTCCCCCGGGACTGGGACCATCCGGAGGCCCTGGACCGCGTCGCGGCCTACATCAAGCGGGAGCTCGAGGCTTCGGGCGGCAGGCTCTCCGAGCAGGTCTACGGCGTCCCGTGGTGGGACCAGCGCAACCGGAAGGTCGTGAAGGGCCCTTTCCGCAACGTGATCGCGGTCTTCGGCCCGGACTCGGAGGAGCGCCTGGTCGTGGGCGCGCATTACGACGCCTTCGGGCCCTTCCCGGCGGCCGACGACAACGCCAGCGGCGTGGCCGCCCTGCTCGAGCTGGCGCGGCTCCTCGGCGCGGAGCCTCCCGCCATGCGCGTGGACCTCGCGGCCTACACCATGGAGGAGCCTCCCCTGTTCGGGACGTCTTTCATGGGCAGCGCCCAGCACGCCGCCAAGCTCAAGAAGGAGGGGGTGCGGATCCGCGCGATGATCGCGCTCGAGATGCTCGGCTTCTACTCGGACGAGCCGGGCAGCCAGGGCACGCCCTCGGTCCTCTTCGACCTGCTCTATCCGGACAGAGGGGATTTCATCGGGGTCGTCACGGACCATTCCTCCCGTCCCCTGGCGCGCCCGATCAAGGCCGCCATGCGGGGCTTCGGCCTGCCGGTGTATTCGATCACGGCTCCGCCCTTCGTACAGGGCATCGACTACTCGGACCATGGTTCGTTCTGGGATCAGGGCTATCAGGCGGCCATGCTCACGGACACCGCATTCTTGCGCAACAAGAACTACCATAAGCCGACCGACACCCCGGAGACGCTGGACTACCGCAGGATGGCGCTCGCGACCGAAGGCGCTCTCCAAGCCGTTCGGGCGCTGGCGTCCCGGCGCAGTCAGTAGCCGTCTGATTCCTGTGGCATCACAGGGGGTTTGGGGACGGGCAGGCCCGTCTTCTCGTCCATGGGGCCGAACTGCTCGAGCACGGCCAGGGTGTTCACGGCGGTCTCGCGGGCCTTCAGGACGCGGGGCCGCCAGTTCGGGGCGTACTCGACGAACGCCATGGCGGTGTCCACGAGCCGAACGACTGCGGCCTTGTCATGGCCCGCGGCGGAAAGCCGCATCCGCTCCAGTATCCCCGGCACGAATCGGCGGGCCAGGAGCTCGCCGTGCGAGCGCAGTCTCTCGAGGAAGCGCGAGCGGTCCAGGGAGTTGAGGAGTCTCCGGGCTTGCTTGCGGGCGTCGGCGAGGATGGCGAGGGCCGAGTCCGGGTCCTCGGCCCGGACCGCGTCGCGCAGCATCCGCTCGAGGTACTCGCGCGGCTGCCGGAGCGGATCGAGCGGGATGTCCTCCACCGGCTCGAGCTTCGGGGCCGCCCGGCCAGGGGCGGGCGCGGCATTCGCTATGGTGGAGAACTTGTTGAGGACCTCGGCCACATAGAACCTTCCCGGCTCGGCCTTGTCCCTGGCTTGCGCCTGGCTCAGGAGCCCGGCGAGGGCTTGGGCTTGGGGAGAGGCTTCAGGCGAGGAGAGGGCCTCCGGCGTCAGTGAGACCGTCACCGGGGGGCACGGCAGCGTCGAGCCCCGCCGGGATGATGTCGGGAGCAGCGGACGGCAGCGCCGGCGCGGCGAACTCGATTCCCGGCAGGAAGCCGCTGAGAGGCTCCAGCAGAGGCGCCGCGGGGGCGGCGGTGAAAGACGGGTTCAACGCCGGAGTGAAGGAATGGCTCAATCTTGGGACGGCGGAAAGGGCCGGGGCTGCGGGAACGCCGGAGAAGGCGGAAACATTGAGCTGATAGGAAGTTGCGCGGACCAGGGCTGCGTCGGCGGTGCCTCCATGACACAGCAAAGCCAACGGCAACAAAAGGGAATATCGCATGGAGACATCATATGAAACACCGATATTCCCTGAATTGGGCTCAAAGGGAAGGCCGGAGGCCGGCTTTCGTCCTATCGGCGGGTGGGACCTTCAGTCATAGAGAAGGAAGGCGCGGCGCGTGCTACGGAAGGACTTAGGTCCCGTGTCGAAGAGATTGATGAAGCCCTTGGCCGGCGCGCTCGATTCGTAGAGCTCCTTGAAGGAGTCGGTGCCGACCATGCGCTTGGTCTCGTCCCAGCGCCACACGAATTCGGGCTGGAGGTCCCGAAAGGCCGCGGCCAGGTGCGCGAATACCTTGAGGGGCTCGAGCTTCTCCCGGTCCGTGATGGTCATCCGGACGCCTTCACACCGCTGGCCCGCGAACACGCTCTTGGAGGGGACATAGGCCTGGGAGGCGAAGGATATCCCCTTGAGCTTGGCGGTCTTGAGGCGCTTGAGCATCGCGTCGGATTTGAGCCACGGCGCTCCGATCCAGCGGAACGGGAAAGGCGTGCCCCTGCCGACCGAGATGTTGGAGGCCTCGAAGCAGGCCACGCCGGGATAGAGGGTGGCGGCGTCGAGGTCAGGCATGTTGGGCGAGGGGGGGGTCCAGGGCAGTCCGGTCCGGTCGTACCACATCGATCGCTTCCAGCCCTTCATCTTCACCACGCTCAAGGCCGGGTGGTTCACCTCGATGTTGTGGAGGAGGGCGACCTCGCCCGCGGTCAGGCCGTGGCGCACCGGCATCGGGAAGTACGCCGTCGAGGTCACCTGGCGCAGGGTCAGGTCCTCCAGGATGGGACCCTCCATGATCCGTCCGGTGATCGGGTTGGGCCGGTCGAGCACGATGAACGGCACCCCGGCCGAGGCCGCCTCCTCTAAGGCCATGCCCATGGTGGCGAGGTAGGTGTAGAACCGGGCGCCGATGTCCTGGATGTCGAAGACCAGGACGTCGAGGTCCTTGAGGTCCGAAGGCTTGGGACGCATGCCCTGGATGCCGCCCGCGTAGAGGCTGATGATGGGCACCGGGCGGCCGTTGATGAGCAGGGTCGTGGAGCTGACCACGTGATCCTCGCTCATGCCAGTGAACCCGTGCTCGGGAGAGAAGAGCTTGGCCAGGGTCACGCCCGGCGCGTTGGCCAGGGCATCCACCGTGGTCCTGCCCGCAAGGTCCTTGCCGGTCTGGTTCGTGATGAGGCCCACGCGTTTGCCCTGGAGCTGGGCGAAGCCCGATTTCTCGAGGACGTCGAGCCCGGTCAGGACGTGGGCCTGCGGCCCACGCGCCACAGGCGCAGGGGCCGCAGGCCCAGGGGCCTCGCCTGCGGCCGAGGCGAGCGCCAGAAGAAGGACCGCGAGCCTGAGATTCATGGGGAGAGTATAGAAAATGCGGCTTGAAGCGTCCGCCGCTTAAAGGATATCCTACCGTGATGTCGCTCTCCAGACTCCTCTTCCTGGTCTGCATCGCGCTGGCGGTGGTCCTGCCGGTGCGGTTATGGGTCATCGAGCCCATCTACATCGCGAGCCCCTCCATGGAGCCTCACCTGCCGGTGGGCGGGCACGTCTTCATGGACAAGGTGACCCTGCGCCTGCGGCCGCCGAGGAGGGGCGAGATCATCGTGTTCCGCTCCCCGGTGGGCGCAGACCACGAGCTGGTCAAGCGCGTCATCGCCGTCCCCGGCGACACCGTGGAGCTCAAGGAGAAGAGGCTCGTCCTCAACGGCAGGGAGGTCTACGAGGGCTACGTGAGGCACACCCGGCGCGACGAGAGGCTCCAGGGCGACGACCTGGGGCCCCTCACCGTGCCGGAGGGCGCGCTCTTCGTGCTCGGGGACAACCGCGACGAGTCCAAGGATTCCTCGGCCTGGGTCGACCCGGCGACCAACGAGCCGGTGTACTTCCTTCCGCTGAAGAACATCCGGGGGCTGGTGCGCGGGTTCTACTGACCGCCGGTCCGCAGGCTCAGGCTGCTACTTGACAGATACCTTCCAAGAGGGCTAGTGTTGGAGTATGGTGGAGACGCTGGAGTTCCTCATCCGCCAGGCCGCCGAGTCGCCGAGGCAGGACCGCAAGGCCCTCTTCAAGGAGCTGCTGCGCTCCGAGGTCTTCCTCCTCAATATCGGCGCTCCGGTGGCCGAGGCCAGGACGGTGCGCTTGGCCGCCGATTCGGATCCCTTCATGGTCTGGGCGGACAAGGACCCCGAGCTGGGCGGCGCCTGGGTCCCGGTATTCGCGGCCCGCGACACCGTGTCCGATTTCGTCCTGGCGAGGGGATTGGAGGCGCCTCAAGCCCAGGCCTTCCTGTGGATGGGCTTCGAATCGCCGCAGATCTTCGGGCTCCTGCTGGGCGTCGAGTGCTTCGCGGGGGTCAAGCTCTTCGTCGCCCCATCGTGCTTCGTGTCCCTGGGCTGGACCGAGGTGAAGGCCCTGTCCGCTAGGCGGGTCCCTCAGGCGCCGGAGCGCTACGATGGGCCGACGGTGAAGCTCGACCTCCCGCCGGGCTTGAAGGTCGCGTGCGGCCGCCTGGAGGACACGCAGGACAAGATCCTGTGCATCCCCGAGGCGGGGCATTTCCGCGCGGAGGATGTCCGGAAGCTCGTGCGTTTCGATATCGGCGAGAACGAGGGCTGGATGCCGTGCCGGCACTTCCTCCAGGTCCTGCGCTATCTGTGGGGCAAGGGCGCCCAGGACTCGGGCCAATACCACGACAATCTCCTGGAATCCCTCATCGGCTTCGAGATGTACGGGGAAGCCGAATCCCTGTGCCGGTGGCTCGGTCCCAACCGCAACGAAGAGCACGCGTGGAAGCGTCTGGCCCACATCCTCTCCAGGACCGGCAGGCTCAAGGAGTGCGCGAGCTTGTGCGAACGCGGCATCGAGAAGTACCCTGACGAGAGGTTCTTCCCGGCGTGCGGGGCCAAGGCCCTGCTGGACGCGGGCTTGAAGGACGAAGCCCGGCGGATGATCGCCGCGGGGCTGGAGAGGTTCCACGGCGACGAGGACCTCGAAGAGCTGTCCCTGAGGCTCTGAGAGCACCCAGCTCCGCGGGTGACCGAAGCGGGGGTCGGTCAGGAGATGATGCAGCTTCCCGTCTTCCGTGAGGATGAGCAGCCCTTCGCTGTCCGCGTCGAGCCTCCCCGCGGCATAGAGGCCCTCGGGTATGCCGGGCTCACCAGGCGTCGAGGCCCTGGGCTCTCCGGCTCTGGGGGTGACGTTGGAGAGCAGGAAGCTCTCCCCCATCTCACCAACGTCGGTCTTCATGTCCGCGGCCGGGGCCATGTGGCCGCGGTCGAATCCGCTTCCTTGTATAATCGTCGGGCTCGGAGCGCTGGAAAGGCTTGAGCTCCGGGTCAGCGGTGAAGGTCTTGGCGCGCTCGGCGTCGCCCGTGATCTTCTCCCGCGGCAGGTGGTATGCCACCCAGTTCGGGATCTTGAGCCAGTTGTTGTGCCCCGCGACGTAGCCGCGCCGGAACAGGAGCTCTCCCGTGCTCGGCAGGCCGAACGGCGTGTGCTCCTTGACGAGCTGTCGTTGGGGCTCGGGCAGGAAGGGCTGTTCCGCCGCCTGGGCCGGCCCGAAACGGAGGAAGAGGAGCGCCCCGGCCAGGAGACGCGGGGCGAGCCTCATACTAAAGGATATAGGCCGGCAGTGTTGCGTTGTCAAGGGGGGTGTAGTCGCCCATCAGATATGTCATGGGCAGCGCCCGATAGAAAGGTCGAGGTTATCCACCGACATATCTTGAGATATGTCGGTGGATAACCTCTGATTCAACCCGCGCGGACTTGCGTCATGCCGGGCGGGACACGCCCGGCATGCACGTCGCCCCGAGTCCGGATCAGTAAGGGAAAATCTGCTCCAGGGTCTTCTCTTCGACGGTCCCCAGCTTCTTCAAGCCCGTGAGGTCCGTCCGTGACTTGTTGCCCAGGATGAAGAGCGTCATGGGCTTGTCCTTGAACCGCGTGCTGAACCTCTCGAGATCGGGCATGGTGTAGCGCAGGGTCTTCTCGAACCGGGCGGGCCTGGGGTCGCCGGAAAGCCCGAGCTTCTCCCAGACCACGAGGGTGCTCGGCACCTGGCGGAAGCCGATCCTTCGGGTGCGCAAGAGCTGCTCCTGGGTCTGCCGGGCCTCGTTGAAGCGCTCCATCGAAGGGGGCAGCGACCGCAGGAGCTCGAGCATCACGGAGGATGCCTCCAGCGTCTTGTCCGCCTGCGTCTCGACCTGGCCCACCAGCTTATTCTCGTCGCTCTTCCAATCGGCTTCCTCGTACCAAGCGTCCGCGGCATAGGCCAGGGACCGCGACTCCCGTATCTCCTGGAAGACGACGCCGCTCATGCCGCCGCCCATGTATCCGGTGTAGTGCCGGTAGTCCACGACACGGTCCGGGACGAAGACTTCGTCGGCCGCGTAGAGGCCGACCCAGGATTGGAGCATGTCGCGGTGGGCGAAGACCACCCTAGGCTTGGCCGCCTTGAGGTACGCCAGAGGCTTGCGGGCCGGAGGCTCCTTGAACTTGGCGTTGCCCGTCTCCACGAGCTTGGCGATCTCGCCGGGGGTGCGGTTGCCCACGTAGGTCGTGCGGTGCTTGTAGTCGAAGAGGCCCTGCATGATGCCCTTGAGCCTCGGGACCTCGAGCTTCTTGAGCTCCGCGTCGGAGAGCTCGGCCAGGACCGAGCTGTCCGCTCCCCGTGAGGCGAATTCGCCCAAGGCGTAGTGGACGTACTTGGGGTCCTTCTTGTTGTCCTGGTGCGCGCCGACCTGCACCGCGACCATCTTGGGCAGGATGTCCGGCGCGACGTTGGGCTCCGCGAAGCGCTTGGCCATCAGCTCCAGCGAGGGCCAGAGGTTCTCGTTCAAGCCGCTCAAGCTCACGCTCACGACGTCGCGGCCGCAGCCGTAGCCCAGGGTCGTGCCCAGGCCGTAGAGCTTCTTCTTGAACTGCTCGGCCGGAAGGTCGCCGGCGCCGGAGAGCTTGAGGAGGTCGAGCGCGGCGCAGACGTCGCGCACGTGGTCGTTCCCGAGGTCGAAGATGAAGCCGAGGGCGAAGAGGTCGTTGAACGGGTTGCGGCCCGAGTAGAGCTTGCCTTGGGGAAGGGGCGTGACCGAGTAGTCCCTGCCCTCGACGAGCCACTTGGGTTCGATGGGCTCGGCCGGCATGGCGAGGAGCTCCTTGAAGAACGCGGACTGGCGCGAGGGGTCGATGTCCACCTTGGTGAAGCCCGGCTTCGCGATGGAGGGGAGCTCTGGCTTGGCGTTGCGCCTGTAGACGACGACTCGGTCGTCTCCGAGGTATTGGCGAGCCACCCGCAGGACGTCGTCCTTGGTCACGGCCTTCAGGCGCTCGATGCGGCCCGCGGCCTTGTCCCAAGGCTCGTAGTCCTGGAAGGCGTCCGCCATGAGGTCGGCCCGCTTCATATTGACCTCGAGGTCCTTCTTGTGGCTGACCTCGTAGTCGGTGACGACCGCCCGGATGTCCTCTTCCGCAAAGCCCCCGGACTTGAGCTTGGCCACGGTCTCCATGAGCAGGGCGTCGGCAGTCTCGAGCGTCTGGCCCTGTTTGGTGACGGCCCACAGCGTCCAAGACCCTCCGTCGTTGAGGGTCATGGGGAAGGAGCCGGCCTTCTTGACCTTCTGGGCCTGTTCGAGTTCCAGGTTGATGATCCCGGCCGCCGAGTTGTCCATCAGCAAGCTCATGATGAGAAGGGGCTCGTAGTCGGGGTCGCCCTTCGGGGCCGTGAGCCAGGAGACCAACACCTCCTCCTCCGCCTCGTACTTGACCTCGACGCGTCGCGCACCCTTCAGGGGGGCGATCTTGGGGGTTTCCTTGCGAGGCGGGACCGCGGGCTTCAAGGCTCCGAAGCGCTTCTCCAGGATCTTGAGCATCTCGTCGCGGTCGAAGTCGCCGGAGAGCGCGATGGCCATGTTGTTGGGGACATAATAGCGGTCGTAGAAGGCGTACATCTTGGCCAAGGAAGGGTTCTTCAGGTGCTCGATGGTCCCGATGATCGGCACGCTGTAGGGATGCCCCTCATAGAGTCTTTCCATCATGGCGTAGAAGATGATGTCGTCGGCGTCGTCCAGGGAGCGGTTCTTCTCCTCATAGACGGTCTCGATCTCGGACTGGAAGAGCCGGAACACGGGCTTGGCGAAGCGGTCGGCCTCGGCCCTGGCCCAGGTCTCGACCCTGTTCCGCGGGAACTCGCTGGTGTAGGTCGTCCTGTCGTAGCCGGTCCCGGCGTTCACATGGGTGAAGCCCATCTGGCCGTAGACCTTGTCGAGTTCGTTGGGGATGGCGTAGGCGGCGGCGGCCACGGACTCCTTGTCGATCTCCTTGTAGATGAGCCCCTGCCCCTTCGGGTCTGCGGCCTTGAAGCGCTTCTCGTAGAGCTCGAGGATCTTGTCGAGGTGGAGCTTCTCCTTGGCGTAGTCCGTGGTGCCGAGCTTGGCGCTCCCCTTGAAGAGCATGTGCTCGAGGTAGTGCGCCATGCCGGTGGAATCGCGCGCGTCGTTCTTGGAACCGGCGCGCACGGCGACCGCCGACGCGATGCGCGGCTCCTGGCGGTTGGGGCTGAGGTACACGGTCATGCCGTTGGA
Source organism: Elusimicrobiota bacterium (assembly GCA_016209035.1). Taxonomy (GTDB): domain Bacteria; phylum Elusimicrobiota; class Elusimicrobia; order UBA1565; family UBA9628; genus JACQWX01. Next base: position 19,489 of record JACQWX010000033.1, read on the forward strand.
GAGCCGGTGGATCGTGACCTGCAGGGGGTCGTTGGCCATGGGCTTGGCCAAGGTCTCCGGGAGCTGGGCGAGGCAGGCGGAGGCCCATAGGAACGCCAGGGAAAGCGCCAGGGACGAGCCTAGCAGGGGGCGGCGGGATCGGCACGGGTGGGACGTCGCTGCGAAGGTCTTCGTGTTCATGGTTTTACGGGTTCTCCTTGACATCGGCTTTGGGACTATCTTGGGCCGGGGCGCGGTCGTCCCGCCTTGCGGGACTGTCCCTTCCTGTGAGTGATGGGAATGGGACGAGGGCGGAGCCCGAGCGTCCCGGCGGCCCTTCGGGAATGACGTTGGCCGCCGGGGCGGCCGCGGTGGAGGGCGTCGGCTCCTCCCAGACGAACCTGTTGTTGTGCCTCAGGGCCGACCAGGTGTACTTGTTCTTGGGGTTCCAGAGGACCCAGCTCGTCACGCCGAATCGCTGGGCCGCGAGGAGCTGCGCGCGGACCTTCTCAGCGTCGTAGCGCACCCCGAGCGAGAAATCCTGGAAGTAGGGCCGGAGCTTGCCGGCGTTGGGGCCCAGCCGCAAGACCGCGTCACGGACGCTCCGGCGGATGATCCGGAATGGCTCGCGGTTGGGGTTTTTGACCCCCAGCTCGCCTTTGCGGTAGTGCGACGGGTACATCATGGGGTAGACGGCGTCGACCTCCTCGGCGAGTTCCGCGATGCTCTGGCCGATGCCCATGTCGCCTTGAGCGCTCGAGGTCATGCCGAACAGGCAGATGGAGATGCGCGCCCCGAAGGGATCGAGGGACCGGCGGGCTTGGACCAGGAACTCCCGGATGTTCGCCACAGCGGTCTTGGGGGAGTGGTCGGCCCGCGAGTACCTGCAGAGCCTGGTGTTGCCGTCGGAGGGGAACCGGACGTAATCGAACTGGATCTCGTCGAAGCCGGCGGCGGCGGCGCGGGACGCGATGGCAAGGTTGTAGTCCCATGTCTCGCGGCGGTAGGGGTCGACCCAGGCGATCCCCCTCTCGTTCCTCCAGACGTCGCCGTTGGGGGTCTTGACCGCCCACTCGGTCCTCTTGCGCGCGAGGATGTTGTCCTTGAAGAGCACGATGCGGCCGATGGCGCGGATGCCGGCCCGGCGGAAGTCGGCCACGCAGGCCGGCAGGTCCGGGATGGCGTTGGCGCAGGCTCCGATCTCGCGGGCCAGGGGGACCCCCCGGACGAAGACCTTTCCGTCGTACTCCTTCAGGGCGATCACGACGGCGTTAAGACCCGCGTCCTTGAGGTCGCGGATCATGCGGCTGCGGAACTTCGGCGACCCGGCGGCCCAGCCGGTCACGTGGACGCCCCGGACCGGGTCGGGCTGGGACACGAGCGGGACGTCCGGCTGACTCGCGTCATCGATCTCCGGCGGAGCCCGACGCTTGGCCTTCCTCCGTCTGCGGCTTTCACCGGGGTGACGGACGGAGTCGGCGGGGGCTTCTGCCGGCGCGGCGAAGACCGGCGCCTCGGTGTCGTGCTGGGCGCGGGTATCCGTCGGCATGAGCAGCGCGAGAAGGAGAGGAAGCATTCGGACCGCGACACTATAGCTTACTTGGCCCGCGCCCCACAATCGGCCGGCGCCGCCTTGCCAACGCGCGTCCGTTCTGTTAAACTCATGTGGGTTTCCTTGGCGTCCATGCCGTTTTCGAGGAGAAAAGAACCATGCTCATCGAGTTGGCGTTGGGATGGTGGTTGGCGACGGGTCCGACGGCCGCTTGGGCGCAGAAGGCCGCGCCTGCGCCGGCCGAGCCGGCCGCGGAGGCCGAGGCCGCTCCTGCCGAGGGAGCGGCGGAGGAGGCCCCGGCGGAGCAGGCCTCGCCCAGGAAGAAGCCCGGCAGGAAAGGAAAGTCCGCCGGCGCCGACCCGTTCCAGATCCGCGTCGCCGAGATCGCCAAGGTCTGGCGGGGCCAGATCGCGTTCGGCAAGGCCGAGTTCGACGCGTGGAACGAGTTCTGGACCGCCATCCGCAACGACCGGGGCAAGTTCGAGCAGCGGCTGACCGCCGAGAGGGCGGCGTTCGTGGATTCGCTCAAATCGCTCGATTCCAAGGACCACGGGCAGAGCCTCCTGGACTTCGAGACCATGCAGTCCAACAAGATGAAGGCCTTCGAGGAGAGCCAGGGCGCCAAGATCAAGGATTTCATCCAGCAGAGGGAGGCCAGGCTCCGGGAGTTCGGGATCGCGCAGGAGGCGGAGCGCGAACGCTTGGCGCAGGCCTCGGTGGACTCCTGGATGGAGGAGCGGTCCTTCCTCAACATCGCCCTGCCGCCTCCGGATGTCAGGCCTTCCAAGAAGGATAGGTCGAAGGACAAGGGCGACAAGAAGGACAAGAAGAAGTCGAAGTCCGACGACGATTGGTAAGGCGTTGACAGGGAGCGCGACATGAAAGAAAAGGTCCAGAAGGTCCTGGATGGCATCAGGCCGCACATCCAGGCGGACGGAGGAGACATCGTGTTGGTGGGGGTCGACGAGAAGAAGGGGATCGTGACGGTCTCTCTTCGCGGCGCCTGCGGAGGCTGCCCCGGCGCTCAGATGACCCTCAAGGGCGTGGTGGAGCGCAAGATCAAGGAAGCGATCCCGGAGGTCAAGGAGGTCCGGGCGGCCTGAAGCGCATCGACCTGCACCTCCACTCGCGCTTCTCGGACGGCACTCGCGCGCCGGCCGAGATCGTGGCCCTCGGCCGTGAAGCGGGCCTTGAACTCATGGCCCTGACGGACCACGACGGCGTGGCGGGATTCCCGGAGGCTCAGGGAGCGGCCTCCCAGGGGGCGCCATCTTCGGGGACAGGCCCGCGGCTCCTGTGCGGCATCGAGATCAGCACCAACGACGGCGAGGTCCACATCCTCGGCTACGGGATGGAGCTATCGAGGCCGTGCTTCGTCGATCGGGTCTCGGGCCTGCGCCGCAGCCGGCGGGAACGGGTCTCGCTCATGGTGGAGAAGCTCCAAGGGAAGGGGTTCGCGGTGTCGCTGGAGGAGGTCGAGTCCTGCTGCCAGGGGGTCATCGGCAGGCCGCACATCGCGGACGTCCTGTGCCGGAAGGGCCTGGCCGGGAGCCGCGCCGAGGCGTTCGGCCGCTGGCTGGCCGAGGGCAGGCCCGGCTACGTCCCATCGCTGGGCCCCTCGCCCGAGGAGGCCATCGGCATCATCCGGGAGGCGGGGGGCTTCGCGGTCCTCGCCCATCCCGACACCGTCGCGGACCTCGCCGTGGTCGGCGAGTGGGTCCGCAAGGGCCTCGAGGGCATGGAGGCGCATTACCCGACCTATCCCGCGCGGACTGTCGCGCGTTTCGCGAAGCTCGCCGCAGACCACGGCCTGCTCCTTACCGGCGGCTCGGACTACCACGGGCCGGGGACCTCCCGCGACACCGCCCTTGGCCTGGAGGTGCCGGGCCCGCTGATGGAGCGTTTTCTGGAGAGGCTGGCCCGATGCGGCTGATCGCGCACCGGGGCGCCAGCGGCCATGCGCCGGAGAACACCCTGGCGGCGTTCCGGCTGGCCTTGGAGATGGGGGCCCGCGCCATCGAGCTCGACGTCCACCAGACGAAGGACGGCGAGCTCGTGGTCCTTCATGACTGGAAGCTCAAGCGCACGGCCCGCGGGGCCTTGAGCCGCAGGCTCGGCGGAACCAAGCTCCGCGACCTGCCGTTCCGGGAGCTTGGCGCCGTGGACGTGGGTTCGTGGTTCGACCCGCGCTTCCGCCAGGAACGGGTCCCTCGGCTCGAGGACGCAATCAGGCTCGTGGCCGGGAAGGCCGAGCTGCATGTGGAGATCAAGAAGGGATCGAGCCTCTACCCTGGGATCGAGGGGGGGGTGGTGGACCTTGTCCGCCGGTTCGAGGCGCTGCCGTGGATCGTGGTCTCGAGTTTCGACCATCGGGCCCTGTTCGCCGTCCGGAGGCAAGAGCCCGGCCTGCGCCTCGGGTACCTCCTGGGAATGACCTCCATGAGGAGGGCCTTGCGGGAGACGGCCGAGCTGGGCGCCGAGAGCCTCAACATCAGCCTCCGGCAGGCGGGACGGCGCCGCGTGCGGCTGGCGCACGGACGCGGGCTCCAGGTCCTCGTCTACACGGTGAACAAGGCCGCGGACCTCTCGAGGCTGGAGGCGCTCGGCGTGGACGGCGTCTACAGCAACTATCCCGAGCTTTCATGATCTGGAACGAGTGGGGCGCGGCAGCCTTCGACAGGGCAAAGCGCGAAAGGAAGCCCGTCTTCCTGCACTTGGCGACGGCCACTTCGAGGGTCTCCGCCACCGTGGACGCGGTCTACGAGCGTCCCCAGGTCGCGCCCCTCATCTCCCGCCGGTTCGTGGCGGTCCGCGTGACGGCTGAGGATCGGCCGGACATCGTCCAGCGCTTCGGGAACAGGGACGGCGCTCCCGTCATCCTCGCGCCGTCGGGAGAGGCCTTGTCCACGGTGTCGTTCTTCTCGCCGGAGGACCTGGCGGAGGCGCTCGCCCGCTGCGCTGATGCCTATGCCGGGGGGGCGGAACCCTCGCCCCATGCGCCTGCGGCGCAGGCGCATGGACGACCGCGGCCCCTCCCCGCTCTCGAAGCCGCCTGGCCCGCCGCGGTCCTCAACGGGCTCAGATTCGACCGCGCCGACTCCCATCCTTGCCCTGACTGCCTGGAGTTCCTGCTGTACGCCGCCCGCGAGTGGAAGAGCAACGGCATCCGGGAGAGGCTCAAGTTCCAGCTCTCCAGGCTGGCCAGGGGGGAGGCGTGGGACAAGAAAGAGAACGTTTTCGCGCGGCCGGACGAGGTCCCCCGCTTGGACCTCAACGCCAGGCTCGCGCGCCTCTATCTGGACGCCTTCGCCCTGACCGGAGACGAATCCTGCCGCGAGGTCGGGCTCAAGGTCGCGGGGACCCTGTTGAAGGCGTTCCTGGACGATCGGGTCGGCGCGTTCAAGTTCGTCCCGGAGGCGGCCGTGCGGGTCTTCTACGCGGACGCCAACGCCATGGCGGCGGTATGCCTGCTGCGGGCCGCCGCGGTGGTCAAGGGCGGCCCGTGGCGGGAGACGGCCGGCCGGGCCCTGGTCTTCCTCACGAACATGTTCGACAGGGAGCGGGGCATGGCGCACCGGTGGGACGGAAAGGCGGCGATCCACGGGCTCCTCGGAGACAACGCCTGGGCCGTCCTGGCGCTGACGGAGTCGTTCCTCTCCGCGGGGAACAGGCCCCACCGGGAGCTCGCCGACGCGGCCCTCAGGATCCTATTCCAGCAGTTCTGGGAAGAGGAGGCGGGTGGCTTCCTGGACCGCGTCCCCGGCGAAGAAGACGTTCCGGCCTTGAAGGTGCTCGCGATGCCGGGTCCGCTCAACTCCGTGGCATTGGAAGGGGCCTGGAGGCTCCAGCATCTCAAGGGGAACGTGCACTACGGCCGTTGGGCCGCGGCGGCGCTCAGGAGCGTCATCCCAGCCGCGGGCCAGACCCCCTCCGGCGAGCGGGGAACGGCCTGCGCCTCCGGGGGCCTGGCCTCCCATGGCCAGGACGCCTGCGCGTCGTCGTCGCTGGCGAGGGTCCAGGACATGCTGTCGCGGGGCCGGATGGACCTGGAGCTCGTGGGCAGGGTCGGCGACGCCGCCACCGATGAGATGCTCGCGGCCGTCAACCGCCACTACCTGCCGCGCAGGGTCGTCTCGTTCGTCGATCCCGACGACCAGGACTTCATCCTGCCGCACAAGCTCAAGACCCTGTCCTGGCCCAAGCTGTTCGGCTGCATCGACCTCAAGCCCAAGGTGGAGGCATCCCGCCCCGACGAAGTCGGGGCGTTGCTGGACGCGATCTCATGAAGACCATGCCCGAACGAGAAGGATTTGCTCTGATGAGAGACCTTCAACGGACGCTGTTGCTCGCGGCGTGCGCCGCGAGCATGCACGGATGCTGGTGGGTCGTGGCCGGCACGGCGGGGGCCGAGGCGGGCTACGTGGCGGTCCAGGACGACCGGTCGGCGGGCCAGACCGTCTCCGACCAGTGGATCCACGCCAAGGTCAAAGCCGAGCTCGTGACGTCGAGCGTCAAGTCCAGGAACCTGAGCATCAAGGTCAGGAAGGGCGTGGTGACCCTCAAGGGCGTGTTGGATTCCGAGGCCGAAAAGGAGCGCGCGCTGGCCGTCGCGCGGGGCGTCACGGGGGTCAAGAACGTGGTCGACAAGATCTTCGTCGCGCGGTGATCAGCGGCCCGAGGACGCGGCCGCGCGATCGGCGAGCGCCTCTCTGACGAGCCGGACGGTCCCGTCGGCGACGTTCGCCTCGAAACGGATGGGCCTTGCGGCCGGGCCGAGCCTCACGGTCCCCAGCGTAACCACATAGAGGTCCTGGTCCGTCCGCTCGACCTCGGGCTCTTCCCGCAGGATGACCTTCGAGCTGCGCAGCAGGATGTCGAACACCGTTTCCCGGCGCCCAGGCAGGGCGAATCCGTACACGAGCGCGATGGCGCGGTCTTTGCCGTCGTCTGGAAGCGGCAGGGAGGCTTCGGGCTCAAGCGACGCGACCTCGGGTCGGGACTCAAGTCGCGGGACCGGCCGCCGGACCGCCGGAGCGCGCGGCGCTGCGATCTTCAGCGCAAGGACGGCCGCGGCGAGCGCGAGGAGCGGGATGGAGACGGCGAGAAGAAGCCCGGTCCTGGGAACGCCCGAAGGCCGTATGGGGTCCCCCGGGGCGGCCGGCAGGATACCGCTTCCGGCCGTCGCGGGGGAGAGGGCCGAAGGCCGTATGGGGTCCCCCGGGGCGGCCGGCGGGCCCTCGCCCGCCGTGCCTGGAGGGGAGGCGACGTACCCCACGGGTACCTCGGCGGCGCCCAGCAGGCTTTGCGCCTTCCCGGCGGAGTCGCTCAGGCAGGAGTCCATCCGCTGGAGCGTCTCCCGCAGGGAGGTCGTCGCATGGTGTTGGGACTCGAGCGCCCTGTGGGATTCGATCACCGCGCGTTCGACGGCGGCGACCCGTTCGATGAGCCCGTGTTGTCGATCCTGGTGTTCCATCAGGGAAGCGGTGTAAGTATACCAGGCCGGATGGCACGGAATTATGGCGGGGTTATTGCGGCGATGTTAAAATGGCTTTGCTATGATATCGTTGTGCCGATGGGTCATTTCTTCGCCTTGGCTCTGGGGCTTGCGATGCCGACGGCGTTCGCCCAGAAGGACGCCGCCGGGGAGTTCCAGAACGTCCAGGTCCGGCCCGGGGACACCCTCCGTTCCATCGCCCAGGCCTACCTGAAGGACCCGACGAAATGGGGGGAGGTCCTCCAGTACAACATGCTGCCTTCCGTGGACCCGACGGCCGCCCTGCCGGAGATGACGCTCCGGGTGCCGATCAAGCTCATCCGCGAGGAGCTTCAGGCGGCGCACCTGGTCTACCGCGTCAACCGCTCGGTCTTCAGGCGCAAGGACGGCGTGGAATGGCTCCCCACGACCGACAACATGGAGCTGTTCCGCAACGACGCGGTCAAGACCTTCGGGGACTCCAAGGCCATCGTGAGGTTCACCGACGATGAGCTGATGCAGGTCGATCCTGATTCCATGGCCATCATCATGCCCACCGCCAAGGACTATCATGTGGAGCTCAAGCGCGGGGGGGTGGTCGCGGGGAACCGGAAGATCCTGATGGGGTCCGCCATGGTCTCCCCGACGAGTTCTAACACCGTCTACACGGCCGCCATGCGCAGCGATAAGAGCGCCCTCGTCCAGGTCTACAGAGGCCAGGCCGCCGTGAAGTCCGCGGGCAAGACCGTGAAGGTCGCCGCCGGAAAGGCGACCGAAGTCAAGCAAGGCCTGGCCCCGAGCCTTCCCTTCGAGATCCGCGACTTCGGGGGCTTGAAGTCCTGGGTCGCCGGGTTCGAGTCGCAGATGGCGTCCTTGAGGAAGAGGCTGGGGAAGCCCTCTCTTCCCGCCAGGACCCCTGCGAAGCCCCTTCCCGTCGGCCAGCCCGAGGCGGCGGCCAGCCTGGCGCAGGACGCATCCTCCATCGGCGTCCTTCAGGCCGTGATGGGTTACCGCATCCAGTGCTCCAGGACCAAGGATCTCCAGTCCCTCATGACGGACAGGTTCTTCGAGGCGGACGCCCGGATCTCGCCCGAGAGCTTCAAGCTGCCCCGGGACGAGTATTGGTGCCGCATCGCCGCCGTCGACCTCCTGGGGAATCAAGGGGCGTTCAAGGGCCCCAGGCTCTACACCTTGGGCAGCTCCGAGTGATCCCGTGACGAGTCCTGCGCGGCGCGCGAGCCTTGTCCGGCTCCTGGCGCTGGCGTTGCTGGCCGGCGTGGCGCCGGCCTGGGCCGGCTCCATGGAGGAGGCTCAGGCGGCGTACGCCGCGGGCGACTACGTCCGGGCCGCCCCCTTGTTCCGGACCGCGGCCGAGCAGGGGGATGCCGTCGCGCAGTACAACCTCGGCGTCCTCCATGAGAACGGCCAGGGCGTGGCCAAGGACTACGCCCTGGCCGCGTCGTGGTACCGCAAGGCCGCGGACCAGGGATACTCGCCGGCGCAGAACAACCTGGCCAACCTCTACACCTTCGGTCTGGGCGTGCCCCTCGACGTCAAGGCGGCCGTGACCTGGCTGCGCCGAGCGGCCGAGCAAGGCGAGCCCGGAGCCCAGTTCAACCTCGGCTTGATGTACACCCTCGGCCAAGGCGTTCCCAAGGACTACAAGGCTGCCGAGAGCTGGCTGCGCCTCGCCGCGCAGCAGGGCGAAGCCGAAGCCCAACACAACCTCGGCGTGATGTATGAGCGCGGCGACGGCGTGGGGCAGGATACTGTCGAGGCGTACGCCTGGTATCTCCTGGCCAGCGGGCAGGCTTTCAAGCCCGCGGTCGAGAAGAAGGAGAAGCTCGCCTCGACCATGACGCCGGAGCGGATCATCGAGGCCGAGAAGCGCGCCGCCCTCTTCATCCCCGCCCCCTGGGCCGGCGCCCAGGCCGCGGAGGTTTCGGCGGCGCCGCGGGTCGGCGGGCTCAAGCTGCTGCTGGCGGCCTTGATGTCGCTGGCCTTCCTGGCCGTCTTGTGGAAGGCCTATCGCATGGTCCGCGCCCGCCTGCGGCCGGGGGCGGCCGGGTTCCCGGCCGCGGATGCGCAGCCCAAGGCGTTCCGGCCGCTCGACCACGACAAGTTCCTCCTGGTCACCAGGGATCCGGAGGAGTGCGCGACGATCGCCCGATACTACAACGCGGCGGGCAAGGCTCGGGAATTCGTCGCGCAGAACGCGGGCAGGCCGTCGGAGTTCTACGGCGCCTATGCCAGGGCATTCCTCATGGCGGGCAACTTCGCGGCCGCTCTGGCCCTCCTAGAGCTCAAGGAGACCCTGGAGCCCGGCGATAATGAGCTGGGCTGGACGCTGAAGAAGTTCCTTGCCGAGCAGGGCGGCGGGGACTTGATCAACAAGGGCTGGTCCTGGAACGTCAGGCTCGGCGTCGCCGTCGAGCTGTCCATGCAGCGCCTGTACGGAGAGGCCCTCGGGCTGGTGGACGAGGAGATTCTCCGCGAGGCGGCCAATAACCCCGCTTCAGCCGACCGGGTGGCCGGCCTTTACCACGCGGCCGGCAAGGCGGCCGAGTTCATCGGGAAGAGGGCGCTGGGGAAGCCCCCCGAGTTCCTCAAGGCCTATGCCGCGGCGTTTGGCGGCCTCGGCGAGGGCGCCACGGCCGAGAAGCTGCTCGGGCCGGGCGGGGCGCCCGCGGTCGCGGCCCCCAAGAACCTCATCGGGAAGAAATACGAGCTGCTCTCGCGGATCGGTCAGGGCGGGATGGGAGTGGTCTTCAAGGCCTATGACCGCGCCTTGGACCGGCCGGTCGCGCTCAAGAAGCTGCGGCCCGAGATCCAGGAGTCCGCCGAGGACCGGGACTTCATGCTGGCCGAGGCCAGGACGATCTCCCAGCTCAGCCATCCCTTCATCGTCGCCATCCATGACATCATCGTCGAAGGGAAGGACCTCTACCTGGTCATCGAGTTCGTGGACGGCATGCCGCTGTCCCTCTACGTCAAGAAGAGGGGCCGCCTGTCGCTCCAGGAGTGCCAGAAGGTCTTCGGCTTCGTCTGCCAGGCCGTGGACTTCGCGCACGGCAGGAAGGTCGTCCATCGGGACCTGAAGCCCTCGAACATCATGGTGGACAAGAGCGGCTTCGTAAAGGTGATGGACTTCGGCCTGGCCCGGATCGCCAAGGATTCCGTCTCCAAGATCAGCAACAAGGACTGCTCCGGCACGCCGGCCTACATGGCCCCGGAGCAGCATCTCGGCAAGGCCGTCGCGTGCTCGGACATCTTCTCGCTGGGGGTCTGCCTCTACGAGATGCTCATCGGCGAACTCCCGTTCAAGGGTCCGGACTTCCTGGCGCAGAAGGAGCGCGGCGTCTACATCCCTCCGAGCCGGGCCATCACCGGCATCCCCAACGAGACCGACCTGCTCATCGCCTCGGCGCTCGCTCCCACGCCGAAGTCCCGGATCGCGGACGCCCGGGAGTTCTTGGATCTGCTCGAGAAGCTCTCTTGACGCGTCCCCCTCCGTGCCCCGGGTCGTGCTTCAAGCCCACCTCCGGGCGCGAAGAGATTCATCTCCATGGGCGCGTTTCCTCCCCGTCAGCCCAGGGCCAGCAGGCTCGCCGCCATGACGGCCATGCCTCCCACCAGGGAGTAGACCGCGACGTGGTGCTCGCCGTACTCGTGGGCCGCCGGCAGGAGCTCGTCGAAGGAGATGTAGACCATGATGCCGGCGGCCAAGGCCGAGACCATGCCCATCACGGCTTCGTCCAGGAACGGCCTGAGGATGATGAAGCCGACCGCGGCCCCGAGGGGTTCGGCCAGTCCGCTCAGGAAGGAATAGAGGAACGCCTTCCTCCTGCTCCCGGTGGAATAGAAGATCGGGACCGAGATGCTGATGCCTTCCGGGATGTTGTGGAGCGCGATGGCCACGGCGATCGAGACGCCGGCCACGGGGTTCGCCAGGTAGGAGACCATGGTGGCCAGGCCCTCCGGGAAATTATGGATGGCTATGGCGCCCGCGGAGAACAGCCCCATGCGCAGGAGCTTGCGGTCCCGGGGGCCGGGCGAGGAGCGGGCCATGGCCTCGACCGGGCGGGCTTCATGCGGGTTCTCGGCCTCGGGGACCAGGGCGTCGATGAGCCCGGTGAAGACGATCCCGCCGAAGAAGCACCCCGCCGCGGCCCAGCCGGCGGCTGAGCCCAGGCGCGCCATGTGGGTCTGAGCGTGGGGCAGGAGCTCGACCATGGAGATGTAGATCATCACCCCGGCCGAGAACCCGAGCGACCCTGCCAGGAGCCGCTTGCTGGTGTGCCTGGCGTAGAGGGCGATGAGGCTGCCGATGCCCGTTGAGAGTCCGGCCAGGAGGGTCAGGAGGAACGCGACCTGGACGTTCGTCACCGAGGGCTCAGGGGGTGAGCCGTTGGAGAGGCTCCTGGTTGCGAAGGGCCGCGATGCGCGCCTCGATGGGCGGGTGGCTCGAGAAGAGGAGAGCCACCATGCCCCGCGCGCCGCCGTGGATCTTCAGGGTGGCCAGGCTGGGCTGGCTGCGGTCCACCGCGTCTTTGTGGTCCTGCAAAGACTCCAGGGCGTGGATCATGGTCTCCCGGCCGGCCAATTCGGCGGAGCCATTGTCGGCGGCGAACTCGCGCCTCCTCGAGAAGTAGTAGACGACGATCATGGCCAGGAGCATCAGCGCGGTCTCGAAGAGCATGATCAGCAGGTACTGGGCGAAATAGCCCAGGCCCTTGCCCTCGTCGTCGCGGGAGCGCAGGAAGCTGTCGATGGCGAAGACCGCCACGCGGGCGGCGAACATGACGAAGGTGTTGGCCACGCCTTGGAGGAGCGTCATGGTGACCATGTCGCCGTTGACGATGTGGGAGACCTCGTGGGCGAGCACGCCTTCGACCGCCTTGTCGTCCATCCGGTCGAGGAGCCCGGAGGAGACGGCCACCAGCGACCGCGAGCGGCTGGGCCCGGTGGCGAAGGCGTTGACCTCCCGGCTCGGGTAGATGCCGATCTCGGGCAGGGGGTTCAAGCCCGCGCGCTGGCAGATGCGCGTGACGGTCTCGACCAGCCGGCTTTCAGCCGCGCCGCCCGGGGCCTGGGGGTCGATGAGGACCACGCCCAGGGCGTGCTTGGCCATGAAGCGCGACAACTGGAGGGAGATGAAGGACCCCACGAAGCCGAAGATCGCGCAGAAGGTGAGGAGCGCGCGGTAGTTGATGCCGCCGCGGGTCAGGTAGGGCTCGACCCCCACGATCTGGATGACGATGCTGATGGCGAGGATGACCAGCAGGTTGACGGCCACGAACAGGAAGATGCGCTTTATGGTGCTCATGGGTCCTATTATACGAAAACTCCCGCTTCCGGCGCCTGCGCCCAAAAGGCCGGCGGGGAAGCGGCTACCGGCTGGTAGGTCAGCCCAGCCGTCGCTCGGCCAGCCGCGCCACGTTGGAGAGCAGGACGGCCGTGGTCACGGGCCCGATGCCTCCCGGCACGGGCGTGATGATGGAGGCGACCTGGGAAGAGGACTCGAACTCGACGTCCCCGCAGATGCGGCCGTCCACGGAGTTGATGCCTGCGTCGAGGACCACGGCGCCCTTCTTGAGCCAGGCCCCGCGGATGAAGCGAGGCCGGCCCAGGCACGCCACCACGATGTCCGCGGCCGCCAGATGGGACTCGAGCCGGGCCGTGCGGGAATGGCACAGGGTCACCGTGGCGTCGAGCGTGTTGAGCAGGTGGGCGGTCGGCTTGCCCAGGATGTTGGAGCGCCCGACGACCACCGCGGCCGCGCCCGCCACCGGGACCTCGGCGCAGCGCAGGAGCTCGATCGTGGCGAAGGCGGTGCACGGCAGGATCCCGGCCGAGGCCTCCTGGTAGGTCCTCGCGAGGAAGACCTCCCCGAAGTTGACCGGGTTCATGCCCTCGGCGTCTTTCCCGGGAGGGATGGCCTCGGCGACCCTGCGGGGGTCGGCGTCGTGCGGAAAGGGCCTGACCAGGATGATGCCGTCCACGGAGTCGTCGCGGCTCAAGCCTTCGAGGAGCGAGAGGACGCCGCTCTGGGCCGCCCCCAGGCCGTGCACGGCGGCGTCGATGCCGGCGGCACGGCAAGCCTTGAGCTTGGACCTGATGTAGGAGCCGGTGACGGGGTTGTCGTCGTTGGCGAGGATCGCCAGCGACGGGCTCCTGCCGGCCTTGCGGCGAAAGGCCTCAATCCTCGGGGCCAGGGCGGCGCGCATCTTCCGCGCCAGGGGCCCGCCTTCCAATTTCCGAGCCTCCCCCCGCGGGGGAGGCTCGGAACTGAGGGGGGATGAGTCCGTGCTCATGAGGACCTCCTCCTCCGTGAAAGGGCCGCCCGTTCCAGCCGCTCCACCACCCGCGCGAGGGTCGCGATCGTCGGGGCCGGGACGCGCCGCCGGCGGGCCTCGGCAAGGATGGGGCCCGCGATGGCGCGGACCTCCGTCCTGCGGCCGCGGCGCAGGTCGACCAGCATGGAGTTGAGCTGGGAGCCGGCGGCGCGGCACCCGCGGGGCACCGCTTCTCCCGGGCGCCCGATGGGAGGGTGGCCCGCGGCCTTGGCGACCATGACCCCCTCGCGCACCAGGGCGTCGAGGACCAGGCGCAGGGCCGGGTCGCGGGCGAGCTCTCCATTAGGGGCGGCCGAGGCGGCTCCCAGGAAGTTGACCGCCGCGTTGGTGACGAGCTTGGTCCAGAGCATGCGGCTCTCGTCGCCGACGACGCGGACCCGCCACCCGCCGCGGCGCAGCAGCGCCGCGGCCAAGGCCGCGGCGCCGGCGTTGTCGGCGTCCGAGGCCAGGTGGATGTCGCGGCCGCCCGCGTGCTCCACGGCTCCGTCGCCCCGGGCATGGGCGGCCGCGTAGCACGATCCGATGACGGAGCGTCCGCGGCCGAAGGCGCGTCTGAAGGCGCGCGCATGACCGATCCCGTTCTGCAGGGCCACGGCGGGCGCGTCCGGGCCGAGCCAAGGGCGGGCCGCCCGGATGGCGGCGGAGAGGTCCGCGGCCTTGACGCAGAAGAAAGCGGCGGCGGACGGGCTGGGCCGCGGGCCGCGGCGCGCGGCCGCAAGGCCCCGGATGATGCGGCGCTCGCCGGCAGGCCCGGTGTAGCGCAGTCCGTGCCGGGTCAAGGCATCCTCCTGTTTGGCGGTCCGGGCGAGCAGGCGGACCCTCAGGCCCGAACGGGCCCATAGGCCGGCAAGGAGACGGCCTATGGAGCCCGGTCCTACGATGAGCACTTCGCGCGGCGAGGGCCCCATCGCGAAAGAAAAACCCCCGTCGGTCGCCCTTCGGGGGTTCTCCTTCCTTTGGTTTAGGCGTTGACCATCTTCGCGCGGGAGATGTCTCCCTTCTTGTCCAAGAAGTACAGGAAGCCCTTCTCCTTCTTCAGGCCAACCTTGTGGACCTTCTCGGCCTTCCCGCCCTGCTTTCCGCCGCGGGCCATCTTCGCGCGGGAGACGTCGCCCTGCTTGTCGATGTAGTAAAGGAACCCGTTCTGGCGCGTAATCCCACACTTGCTCACTTTCTCTGCCATGTTGTTTGTCTTCCTCCGTGATTTTCTCGGCGACGCACGTCGCCACGTCGTCGAGACTATACCATATCGCCGGGGCCATGGCAAGGGACTCCGTCGGTCGTCGAGAGCGGCGGGTCCTCTCGTCGGGGAACGGCTCTACTTCTGCTTCGGGAACAGCGGGTACTGGGAGTCCTCCGACCGGGTGATGAGGCGCTCTTTGAGCCATGCATCCACCAGGGTCTTCGAGAACCTGTACTGCCGCCCGATGCGCGAGGCCGGGACCTTCCTTTCGCGGATGAGGGCGTATATCTTGGACCGCCCCATCCCGAGATACTGCGCCAGGGCCTTGATGTCCATGACTTCAGGGGGGGCGCCGTCGTAGACCTTCTGATGCACCCGTCGGCGTCTTCTCAAGGTCGGCATGTCGTATCTATTCGTTTCTGCTGTCTTCTATCAATGACAGCGTACATCATAGGCCATCGATTGTCAATTCTCCTGCTTGGGCTCCAAGACCTTGAAGGAATTGAGAGCCTTGAGGCAGGCTTCCCGGCAGCCCTCGAAATCGCCGGCGCGGGCCTCGCAGGTGAGCGTCCATGCCCTCTTGCCGTCGTCCACCATGAGATGCAATGCCTTGAAGCCCTCCTTGACCCCGGCAACCTTCTCCTTAAAGAGGAAGGTCAGGAGGACGGCGTTCCTCCCGTCGACCTGGACGTCCTCCTTGAACCGGAGGATGAAGTCCGTCCGGCTGCTCTCGAGCCGGCGCTGGGCGCCTTCGAGGAATCCCCGGAAGCCGCCGCGGGGCTCGCTCCTGACGGTGAGCGCGGGGCCGAGCCCGGAAGCGTCGCCCGGGTCGCGGAAGGTCGTCTTGCCGCCGCGCTCGCGCGGGGTCCATCCCGGCGGAGGCTCGATGGAGTAGCCGCGGCGCTTGTCGACATGGCCGCGCCCGCCGGCCGCGGCCAGCTTGGCTCCCGCGGTCTGGGCCACCCAGTCCGTCAGCCAGAGCCGGAAGAGCGCGGGGCCTTCCTGGGCCTGGGCCCGGACGGCAGAGACGTGGAGCCTCCCTGGGCCGGACTCGAAGAAGGCCAGCGCGGCGTTCCTCGCGCGTTCGTCAAGGCTCTCCCGGTAGTGCCGCGCGACGGCGTCCGCCAGGGCAGGCTCGTCCACCGGCGTCTTGCCTTGGGCGGCCTCCGCGGCCAACGCGGACCGGCAGCGGTCGGCCGCGCCGGCGGCTTCGACGAGGCGCCGGGCCTTGGCGAACCCGGGGTCATCGAGCGCGGGTCGGGACAGCAGGGACCTCCAGTAGGGCCCGGGGAAGCCCTCTGCGGCGGCCACGTAGCTCTTGCCGGGCTCGGAGACGAAGAAGGCGATGGCCGCGTCCAAGTCTCCCTCGGTGAGCCCGCGGGTCCACAGGTGGGTTGATGCGTGGCGCAGGGGCTCTACGTCCCTGTTCTCCTTGCGCAGCGCGGCGTCGGCCTTGGAGCCGCTCGATGCCTGCGACTCCTTGAATTGCTTCCAGATGGATCTCCGCAGGGATTCGGGGTCTTGCGCGCCGATCAGGTCCA